>DBDL01000129.1:0-26995 GCA_002293545.1 Lachnoclostridium sp. UBA933
TTCTGCGAAAGCATTTTTTTCATATCATTCAGGCATCCCTGCCGGAAAGGGAGGCGGGAATCATTGCGGCAATGCTTTTGGGAGAGAAATCCATGCTGTCGGAGGAAACCAAAAACCTTTATCAGCAAAACGGGATATCCCATCTGCTGGCAATATCGGGGCTGCATATTTCAATTATAGGGAATCTGCTGTTTTCATTTCTGCGAAAACGATTATTCTCTTTGAAAGTGTCCGCATTGCTTGTTATGTTCATACTGTTTTCGTATGGGATTCTGACCGGTTTCAGTATTTCGGCAATGCGTGCAATCGGAATGAGTATTTGTATGCTGTGCGGTAAAATGATGGGACGTGCCTATGATATGGCATCCGGTCTTTCTCTTGTAGGAATCATAACCTTGATGTTAAATCCGATGTCAATTTTTAACGCAGGATTTTTATTATCCTATAGTACGATCATTGGGTTATTGACTGTTCTTCCCGTTTTGAAAAAGCTGACAGCGGGATGGAAACGAAAAATGCCGGAAAAAAAAGGAATCAATGCTATCATGGAGAGCCTGCTGGGGAGCATCAGCATTTTTATAACGACTGCTCCAATTTTACTGTATTTTTACTACGAAATATCATTATACGGGATTTTGGTAAATCTTTTGGTGCTGCCCTTTGTGACAATATTGGTAGGGGCAGGGTTTACAGCGGGAGGTGCGGGCTTATTATCGGCGCCCATAGGAACATTCCTTTTTGGAACCGTTCACGTAATCTTAATCTACTATGACAGGGTCGCAAATATTTTTGCCGCGCTTCCCTATGCTTATATCCGGACGGGGCAGGTGGAGTTATGGAAGATTATCGTTTATTACGGGATATTGATACTTGTTTGCATTCTCTCTTTGTATCGGGAGAATACATATGCGCCGCTGCTGTTTTTATTGCTTTTTCTTATCTTTCTTCCCAAAAAGAATCCCGATTTTATTTTTACAATGCTGGATGTCGGACAGGGTGACGGGATGTATCTCCATGCGGAGGGGACGAATATATTGGTTGACGGGGGGAGTTCCTCCGTATCGGAGGCGGGAAAATACCGCTTGGTTCCCTTTCTGAAATGGCGGGGTGTGGGGCGGATTGATTCGATATTTATCAGTCACAGTGATGTAGACCATATAAACGGAATCAAGGAAATCATTGAAAAGAAAAATGATTTTGGGCTGGAAATCGGCTGTGTGATTCTTCCGCAGATCAATAAAACGGACATGGTTTATCAGGAAATGGAACATCTTTGCAGGAAAGCAGGCATCAGGGTAAGAAAAATGAAGCAGGGGGATGAAATAAGGATTCGGGGAATCAAGCTGTCCTGTATACATCCGGCAGCAGATTATCAATGGGAGAGTGAGAATCATTATTCTCTCGTTTTAAAAGTATCGTATCTTAACCTTTCGCTTTTACTGACCGGGGATTTGGAGGAGAAAGAAGAACAGATGCTTTTGGAACGTTTCGATGATATTGATATATTAAAGGTGGGGCATCACGGTTCAAAATCATCTTCCTCCTATGAATTTCTTGAAAAATGCAAGCCGGAAACGGCGTTGATTTCCGTCGGGGAAGATAATCGGTATGGTCATCCGAATGAAAAGACATTAGCCGCCTTAGAGGAAACAGGCGCGGATATTTATTCCACAGCCGATTACGGGGCGGTTACGATACGCAGGGATGAAACATCCTTTTCGCTTACATCATATAAGGAACCAGAGGGCAGCAGTCAAACCGGAAAAATTCATTGACATATCTGCCGGTTATGTCATAATGATTATAAAGGATGGAGATAACAATGCAGACAATTACCGATCAAATCAAGACCGGAAATTTATCCCGGTTTCATTTATTATTCGGGGAAGAAAGCTATATGGTAAGGTATTACAAAAATCAAATCATCAAAACGATGGGATTAGCGGAAGATGAAATGAACTTATCCCGGTTTGAGGGTGATGAGCTTGAGATATCTGCTTTGCTTGACATTGCCCAGACGCTGCCCTTTTTTGCGGAGCGGCGCCTGATATTGGTTTCTGACAGCGGGTTATTTAAAAAGGCGAATGATTTGGCTGATTTTCTGGACGGGGTTCCGGAAACGACCTATTTTCTTTTTGTAGAAAAGGCTGTCGATAAAAGAAACCGGTTGTATAAATATATCAGTAAAAACGGCTGCGTAACAGAGTCGAATCCGAAATCGGAGGGCGAGCTGGTCAATTGGGTCGCGGTTTATCTGAAATCCGCCGGAAAAGCAGTGTCAAGAAATACGGTAATGAATATTCTGCACAGGACAGGAACAAGCATGGAGCTGCTTTCCGGAGAACTGGAAAAGCTGATAAGTTATGCGTGGGACAGGGATGCCGTCACAGATTCGGATGCAGAGGCTGTATGTACGGTACAGATAACGAACAAAATCTTTGATATGATTGATGCGGTGGCAGAAGCAAATCCCAAAAAAGCATTCCGCCTGTACCATGATTTGTTGGAATCGAAAGATCCTCCCGCACGGATACTGTACCTATTTATCCGGCATATGAATCAGCTTCTCCAAGTGAAGGAAGAACAGGGAAGAAGCTCCAGGGATGAAACCGCAAGGAAAATCGGCGTACCCCCCTTTGCCATAAGAAAACTGGCGGCACAAGCCAATCGTTTTCCGGATCAAAAACTGCTCGGTATGCTGAAGGAATTGATTGATTTGGAGGAGGCGGTAAAAAGCGGAAGAATGGTTGATCAAATCTCTGTTGAGATTTTCATTTCTGAAAGTAACCTGTAACTTATACAAGGCATTTCCCATATATTAAATCAAAATGTTGATAAGCAGATTTATATTATAAGGCATGTTTCCCTTTTATCAGGCAAGGAGAAACAGAATGAAATTTACGTATGATTTTGGCGTTGTCGGGGGAGATTCCAGACAGGTTTATCTAGCAAATCTTCTGATCGAGGAAGGGTTTCATACGGTTTCTTATGCATTGGATACCGAGTTTCTTAGTGAAAAATGTAAGATTGCGGATTCATTAAGATACTTGGTCGAAATGTCGGAAACTATCATAGCACCGATCCCATTTACAAAGGACAGTGAAACAATATCTTCAAAAGTGGAAAAAGACGATTTAGGTCTTGACAAACTGAACAAATTCTTGAAAAAAGAACAAAATCTTTATGCCGGGCGGATTCCATGCGGTTTGGGGAACAGTTGCCGGGAAAAAGGGGTGTTTTGTTATGATTTCTTGAAAAATGACGAATTTACAATGTATAATGCCATTGCCACCGCAGAGGGATCTATTTTAGAAGCGATGAGGAATCACCCGGTAAATCTGCACCAAAGCTCCGTATACGTTTTGGGCTACGGCGTGTGTGCAAAAGTGCTGGCGGAGAAGCTAAAAGGATTATCTGCCAATGTTACCGTCTGCGCGCGTTCTGCGGCAGCCAGAATGGAGGCGAAAGCATTTGGGTACCAGACAACGGATTTTACAATGCTAGCCGAAGCAATCGGCAAAGCGGATTTTGTATTCAACACCGTTCCCGCGAAGGTACTCACAAGAGAAATTTTAAGAAGTTTAAGGAAAAGCGCTATTATCATTGATATTGCTTCTATGCCCGGAGGAACGGACAAAGAGGCGGTCAAAGAATTTGGCTTGCATGAAGAACATTGCCTGTCACTTCCCGGTATTTATGCGCCGAAATCCTCTGCGGTATTTTTAAAAGATATTGTCGTATGCAAAAAAAACAGAAAGGAGCAATAGGTATGTCATTAAGCGGAAAGAAAATAGGAATTGCGTTCACAGGGTCTTTTTGTACGTTCCACAAAATATTTACACAGTTAGAGCAGCTAGTTAATGAAGGCGCGGAAGTCAATACTATTTTTTCGGATTCTTCACAGAAAATAGACAGTCGGTTCGGAAAAGCAGAGGAATTCATAAAAAAGGCGGAGGAAATTACGGGGAACCCGGCAATTCTAAAGATAGAAACGGCAGAACCGATCGGTCCGAGAAAGCTTTTTGATATTCTGGCAATCATCCCGTGTACTGGAAACACGCTTGCCAAGCTTGCTACGGGAATTACCGACACACCGGTTTTGATGGCGGCAAAGGCACATCTCAGAAATGAAAGACCGCTGCTGATTGCTCTTTCTACCAATGATGCGCTGGGAATGAATATGAAAAATATCGGTTATCTGATGAATGCGAAAAACATTTATTTTGTTCCGTTCGGGCAGGATAATCCGCAGGCGAAACCCAATTCCATGATCGCACATACCGAAAAGCTGGTTCCCTCCATTGCGGGGGCATTGGAAGGAAAACAGCTGCAGCCGATTATCAGCAGCCCGTTTGAAGATCAGAAACCGAAATAAAAGCAGCGTATAGATGGGGGAGAGTAAATGAGCGGAATTGCGGGATTTTTTAATCCAAATAAAATTTACACGGCAGAAAGAATAAAATGGCAGGACATTTTGCGGAAAATGAACCGGGTTCAAAGGCACCGGGGACCTGATGAGGATGGAATTTTTCTTGAAAAAAACTGCGGACTTTCGCATGTAAGGCTTTCGGTTATTGATTTATCCACGGGCAGTCAGCCAATCGTCCGGAGAGAAAACAGAAGACATTGTGCAATTGTTCTCGACGGTGAGATTTATAATATGCGGGAGTGCCGGAGGGAGTTGGAAAGCAAAGGCGTTTCTTTTGAAACAAAGAGCGACACAGAAATTGTTCTGGCAGGATACATGAAAGAGGGGAAGGATTTTGTCAAAAAGCTTAACGGGGTGTTTGCATTTGTTATATGGGATTCATGGCAAAATAAAATACTGATGTTCCGGGACAGGGTAGGAGTGAAACCTCTTTTTTATAAAAAATATGAGGGAACGGTTATTTTTTCATCGGAAATCAAAGGACTTTTTGAATATCCGGGATGTACGCCTGAAATAGATGACACCGGGCTTCGCGAAGTGTTTGCGCTGGGTCCCGCAAAATCTTACGGTAAGGGTGTATTTAAAGAAGTAGGGGAAGTATTGCCCGGACATTTTATCGAAATCAATAAAAATGGTATGCGGGAATACAGTTATTGGAAACTGATCAGCAAACCGCATGAAGATTCTTATGAAGCTACGGTCGAACAAACCTCGCATTTGCTTCTTGATGCCGTGAAAAAGCAGATGATTTCCAATGTCCCGATTAGTACCTTCTTATCGGGCGGTGTTGACAGCAGTCTGGTAACGGCAATTTGCGCCGGGGAATGGGAAAAACAGGGAAAGGTACTGGACAGCTTTTCATTTGATTTTAAGGACAACGATATCCATTTCAAATCCAATTCGTTCCAGCCCTCCTTGGATCGTCCGTGGGTGGATAAAATGGCGGCGTTTTCAAAAACAAACCACCGGTATTTGGAGTGTGATAACCGCGATCTGATGGATTATCTGTACCGGGCGGTAGATGCCAGAGATTTACCGTGTATGGCAGACGTGGAATCTTCTTTACTATATTTTTGCAAAGAAACGGTCAGGTATCATAAGGTGGCACTGAGCGGGGAAGGTGCAGATGAAATTTTCGGAGGATATCCGTGGTTTCATAACCGGGAGTGTTTTGAAACACATGCGTTCCCGTGGGCAAGAGATATGGAACCGAGAAAAGCCCTTTTATCGGAGGATTGGATTCGGCATCTGAATATCGAAGAATATGCAAAGACCGCTTATGAAAAAACGATTGCGGAAACGCCAAGACTGGACGGAGAAGGGGAAGAAGAAGCCAGACGGCGTGAAATCGCTTATCTGAATGTCCGGTGGTTTATGGCAACACTGCTTGACCGGATGGACCGGACCAGTATGGCATCGGGGCTTGCGGCAAGAGTTCCGTTTGCAGACCACCGGATTATAGAGTATATATGGAACGTGCCTTGGCAGATGAAATGCCCGGACGGCGTAGTAAAAGGACTTCTTCGCGCCGCCGGTGAAAATATCGTACCGCATGAAGTGTTATACCGTAAAAAAAGTCCGTACCCGAAAACCTATCATCCGGCATATGAAAAGGAGCTGGGTGACAGACTGCGGGAGGTACTGTCGAATCCGAACGCACCAATACGAAGCCTGATTGATAAAAAGAAAGCGGAAGTGTTTTTGAAAAGTCCTTCCGACTATGGGAAACCGTGGTACGGTCAGTTAATGGCAGGTCCTCAGTTGATTGCCTATATGCTGCAGATAAATTATTGGATGGAGCGGTATCAGCTTAGTATTTGAGTTGACGCAGCCGCAAAATTGTAATACAATAAAAGTCATCAGGCATGTAACACTGATAAAAATCATCAGGCATGTAATACTGATCATTTCAGAAAGGTGAGTCGGGACATGATAAAAATAACAGATGTCAAAAAAACATATGGGACAGGCCAAAATGCAACCGCCGCACTAAAGGGAGTTTCTTTTACGGTGAGCGGCGGTGAATTTATTGTGCTTTTGGGGGCTTCCGGTTCCGGAAAGTCCACATTATTGCATGTGATATCCGGATTAGAGCAGCCGGACAGCGGTACCGTAGAGTATGATAACACAAATATCGCGGCATTATCCGAGAAAGATAAAACGGTATTCCGGAAAGATAAAGTCGGATTTATTTTTCAGCAATATTATTTGCTTCCGAATCTGAATGTAGATAAAAATGTAAAGATGGGTGCGGACTTGGCTGGAAATCATGAGTACCGTAACATTATTGAAGCAGTGGGATTGGGTGACAAGATGAAGAAGTATCCGTCCGAGCTAAGCGGCGGGGAGCAGCAAAGGGTATCCATTGCAAGGGCATTGGCAAAAAAGCCGGAGGTTTTGTTTTTGGACGAGCCGACCGGTGCGCTGGATGAAGAAACCGGAAGGCAGATTTTAGACTATATCTGTAAGCTGCAAAAAGAAATTGGATTTTCTCTTGTAATGGTTACTCACAATACCAATATTGCGGAAATGGCACATACGATAATCCGGATGAACAGCGGAAGAATGATAGAAACCGTTCAAAATACCAAGCAGAAATCTGCATATGAGATAGGGTGGTGAGAATATGGTGATTCATCCCAAAAATGCGGCTAAGCTGTTCGGTATTTTTATTATGTGTTATTGTGCCGCTTTACCGTGTACCTTGTTTCTAAATTCCAACATAGATATGCTGCGGATTAAGGGACAGATTACGGATGCCAAAATGATGAAATATTTTGACATGGTGTTGTCTTCCGGTTATGTGACCAGTGCGATAGCCGGCGGTGCCTTATTCCTGACTACGGTTGTCATGTTATTTTTCTACATCAAGCATTATATTGATACACATAAACCGGAGCTTGGCATCTTAAAAGCGATGGGGTATTCCAACCGTAAAATAGCAAACAGCTTTTGGGTATTCGNNGGTTAAGTGTCTTTACGGGAACTGCGCTTGGTTTTGGTTCGGCATTCATTATGATGCCGGCATTTTATGAGGAAATGAGAAATGATGAGGGGCTTTTGCCGGAAATGACAGTACATTTTAATCCGGAGTTACTTTTATATCTGATACTCCTGCCGACTTTATTTTTCTCTGTCATTTCCATTTTGTACAGCTATCGGAAATTGAGAATGTCTGCGTTGAGTTTGATTCGCGGGACGAAAGAAACGAAGGTTCGGAAAAAAAGAAAAACGACGGTTCAAGACAAGGAACAGGGCTTTTTGCAGGATTTAAAGAAAAGTACGTTAAAAAGCCGGTTTTCATTGGTTTTCTTTATTGCGCTTTCTGCCTTCTGTTACTCGGACATGACACAGATGTCTGTTTCGATGCTGGATTTAACAAGTGGAATGATGGCTTTGCTGATTATGGGAATCGGACTGGTATTGGCATTCACCGTTTTATTTATAGCGATTACCACCGTGATGAAAGCAAATACAAAGACGATTGCGATGATGAAAGTTTTTGGGTACTCTGGTTCGGAATGCGGGAGAGCCATATTAAGCGGCTACCGCCTGCCGGCATATATCGGGTTTATCATTGGTACTGCGTATCAATATGGTCTTTTAAAAGTAATGGTTGATGTGTTTTATGACCAGAGTGTGGTGGATATCCCGGAGTATCATTTTGATATCCCGGCGTTTTTTATCTCGCTTGTAACATTTGTGATTCTTTACGAAACGATTATGAAAGTTTATACGGCAAGGATGAAACGGATTTCATTGAAGGAGGTTATGCTGGGTGAGTAGCCGGGCGGCATTATCTGTATTCGGAAAACCGTAAACAATTGGTTCCTATACAAGCAATGAATTACGGCAAGGAGAAAATAATGGTTTTTTATAATGAAAACAATATCCTAATCCGTAACATGACGGATCAGGATGTAAAAATTATTTGTGAGGAGGAAATCAAACAGGGCTGGGAGGGTGTCAGCGAAAGCAAATACTTAAAAAGACTGAAAGATCAGAAAGACGGAAAAGCAGTTTCTATCGTTGCGGAGTATTATGGTAATGCAGCGGGCTACAATAATATATACATCAATTCTGAAAGAGGGGCATTTGCCAATCAAGGGTATTGTGAAATCGTTGATTTCGGTGTATTAGTAAAATACCGGAATCAGGGAATCGGCAGCAAACTCATGGACATTGCGGAACAAATTGCATCAGGATACAGCGATACCGTATATCTTGGCGTTGGTTTGCATGAGGGATATGGCATTGCCCAGCGTATGTATGTGAAGCGCGGATATGTTCCGGATGGAAGCGGAGTTTGGTACGGCTCTGCAAAATGTGTGCCATATGAGTCATATGGCAACGATGATGATTTGAATCTCTATTTCAGTAAAACCCTCAAACCGAAGTAGAAGATAGAATATTTGATACCGCATAAAGGGGCAGATTAATAAGCCAACCCTCGTTTTTATAATCGCTCATGGAAGTACGGACAGAAATTTCCGGTCTGTACTTTTCTTTATAAACTTTCAAGCTTTTTGCCCTGAGATTGACTTCAGCTTTCACTTCAACAGGAACGATTTTTTCCCCGGTATCTATCATGAAATCAATTTCACAGGAACCCCGGTCATTGGTATAATAATAAACACCTAAGTCATGGATTGTCTTTAACTGCTGACATACATACTGTTCGGTCAAAGCCCCTTTAAATTCGGTGAATAAATCATTTCCATCAAGAAGTGTCTGCTGGCGCAGTCCGGTCATGCATCCCAGAAGTCCGACATCCAAAAGGAACAGCTTAAATGCTTTTAAATCCTCATAGGCTTTCAGCGGAATGCCGGCGGTACCGGTACGGCTTACTTTATGTATCAGTCCGCAATCAGACAGCCACATAATTGCCGTTTCATAGTCTTTTGCCCGTCCGCCCTCACGCAAAAGCCCATATATGAATTTTTTATTTTCCCTGGCAAGCTGCGAGGGAATGCTATTCCAAATCATCCGGATTTTCGGAACCGTTTCATTCGGCGCATGTTTGGAAAAATCTTGCTCATATGCGGATAAAATACGCGTTTGTATGTTCCGCACTTCATTGAAATCCTTTTCTTCGATAAAACTCTGCACAGCCTCCGGCATACCGCCGACAAAATAATAGTGTTTTAGTATATCAATATAAGTCTGCTTAAAGGAAGCAATCATTTGATAATCCTGTTTTTGAAGAAGCTCTGCAAATCGCCCGTTTCCGGCAGCCAATAGAAATTCCATAAAGGAAAGAGGATATAGTTTCAGAAAATCCACCTTGCCGACCGGAAAAGATGTTCCCGGATGCAGAGCAATTCCGAGGAGTGAACCGGCACAGATAATATGGTACTCAGGTGCGTTCTCATAAAAATATTTCAATGAGGAGAGCGCTGCCGGAACTTCCTGAACCTCGTCAAAAATAAGTAAAGTATCATAGGGATAGATTTTTTCTCCGGTATATAGTTCTAACCCCATAATCAGACGGTTTGTGTCAAGATCAGATGCAAACAGCTCTGCCATTCGGGTATTGGAATCAAAGTTTACGTATACGGTGTTTGCATATGATTTTTCCCCGAATTCTTTCATCAGCCATGTTTTCCCTACTTGCCTTGCACCTTCGATAATCAGAGGTTTACGGTGTTTACTTTCTTTCCATTTGTACAAGGATTCAATTGCCATCCGATACATATACACACCTCCCGGAATTGATATTAATAGAATAGCATAGTGTAACATAAAATACAACGAAAATTTGCAAGAAGAATACATTTTTTACAACGAAAAAATAAATAGGTTAAACATTTTTTACAATGAAACAGAATATGAAGCATTGACGGCAGCATATCCTCAGCAGTCCGCGCAGACAGATACAATAAAAACCTTGCTATTTACCAGATGTTTCAGTAAAATAGTATTATTGACGCAGGAATGCTGCCATTGTATATCTGTGCAATCATACGATTCCTCGTTTGAAATCTAACCGAAAGGAAAATCATCATGAAAATTCCGGTGAAATTAGAGGTATTTGAAGGACCGCTTGATTTACTTCTGCATTTGATTGAAAAAAATAAAGTAGATATCTTTGATATACCGATTGTTTTAATTACGGAGCAATACCTGCAGTACGTAAAAGAAATGCAGCTTCGCGATATGGATATGATGAGTGAGTTTTTGGTTATGGCATCAACGCTTGTTAAAATCAAATCCAAAATGCTGCTTCCTCCGGAGCCGAAAGAAGAAGAGGAAGAAGACCCTAGGATGGAGCTTGTAAACCGGCTTTTGGAATATAAAATTTTTAAATACGCGTCACTGGAGCTGAAAGATATGCAAATTGACGCAGGCAGAAATGTTTTTAAGACACAGAGTATTCCGGAGGAGATTGCAGATTATAAAGAAGTAATTCCGGTGGAAGAATTACTTTCGGATGTCACCCTGATGAAGCTGCAGGCAATTTTCGATTCGGTGATAAAAAAGCAGGCGGATAAAATTGACCCGATACGGAGTCAGTTCGGCAAAATTGAAAAAGAAGAAATCAGCCTGGAAGTCCATTTACAATTTATCATAGATTATGCCAAAAGATACCGGACGTTCCGCTTTCGGGATATTTTAGACGGCGGAACCGGAAAAGTCTATTTGATTCTTACCTTTCTTGGAATACTTGAACTGATGAGAGTCGGGACGCTTATTGTGGAACAGGACAACTTATTTGATGATATTCAAATTACCTATAAGGAGTGACGGATGTTGGAAGTGAAAGAAGTAGAAGCGGTGATTGAAGCAATTTTATTTGCTGTGGGGGAATCGGTGGAAGCCGGCAGGATTGCCGAGGCAATCGGACAGGATGCCGAATCGGTCAAAAATATTGTACGCAATATGATGATTCGGTATGAAGAGGATAATCGGGGAATTCAGATTATCGAAGTGGGAAACTCATTTCAGTTGTGTACAAAATCCAATATGTACGAGTATCTTATAAAAATTGCGCATGTGCCCAAAAAACATATATTAACAGATGTGCTGTTGGAAACGCTGTCGATTATCGCTTATAAGCAGCCGATTACCCGAAGTGAAATCGAAAAAATAAGAGGCGTCAACTGTGACCATCCGGTAAATAAACTGGTAGAGTACAACCTGATTCAGGAAATGGGACGCCTTGATGCTCCCGGACGCCCGATATTATTTGGAACGACAGAGGATTTTCTGAGATATTTCGGTATCGGAACCTTAGATGATCTTCCCATACTGAATCAGGAAAAGATAGAGGATTATAAGCAGGAAGCAGAAGAAGAAATTCAGATGGTTCTGTCTTTGTAGAGGAAAGGGAGAAGCCAAACAATCTGCTGAAATAGTTGACAAAGCAGTAACATTTGCCTATAATGATTATGATTATAATAGGATTGATATCGTGAAGAATTGAGGGAAAATGATGAGTTGGATATATAAAGCAGAAAAGAAGTTCGGGAAATACGCGATAACAAATCTCATGAAATATATTATGGGGTTAAAAATAGCCGGAGTTGTGATCGGATTATTTGACGGTACGTTTTATTACAACTGGCTTGCTTTTGACGTACAGGAGATACTGCGCGGTCAGGTCTGGCGGTTTTTTACCTTTATCCTGTCACCGGATATCCAGTTAGGCAATCAAATTGTTTTAGAGGCGCTGTTCTTTTTTGTCATGGTATATTTGTATTATTTTATAGGGAATGCCATTGAGCGTACATGGGGAACTTTTCGTTTTAACCTGTATTTCTTTTCCGGATTTTTTGCGACGGGTATCCTTTCCTTTTTGTATGCCGTTATTTCAAAGGACTACAGATTTATTGAATTTTCGTTTTATCCGATGCACCATTTGGATTACTTATTTGAGTCGATGTTCCTGACATTTGCGCTGATGTTTCCGGAAACAAGCTTTTTACTTTATTTTATTATACCCATCAAAGCAAAATGGCTTGGTTATGCGGGGCTGGCAATGTCTTTTTTCAGTGCAATAACCAGTATATTGGACCAGAATTATGTGGCACTGATTTTATTTATTGCCGCCTATGGAAATTTTTTGTTTTATTATCTGATGACAAGCAATTCGATAAAACGGGCGAGGTTTTTTAAGCAGCCTGCGAAAAAGAAAAAGGTAAGATACCGCAATACGGCGTTTAAAACAGAAGAAAAAGTGAAAAAAGGTTCGGAAGCAAGGCATAAGTGTTTCGTATGCGGCAGAACGGAAAAGGATGATGAAAACTTGGTATTTCGTTTTTGCTCCAAGTGCGAGGGAAATTATGAATATTGCTCCGATCATTTATTTACGCATGAGCATATAAGCAAGCATTAAGAAAAGAGGGAAAACAATGTCAATGGAATCAATCATTTGGTTTACAATTATCAGCGTGGCTGTGATGTGTCTGGTTTATGAAACTACGATAAAATATGAGCCGGGTAATCAGTTGGGAACGGATAAAGAGCAAATGAACAAAATGGTATATTTGTTTCTGTTGCTCGGAATTACTTTTATTATAAAAAGCTTATTGGCAATTACGATGAAAGGACATGGTACGGATGTCAACTGCTTTACCAGTTGGTCGAGTCTTGTGTATGAGCATGGGTTTGGGAATTTTTATGAAAAAAGCAGTTTTTCGGATTATCCGCCGGGTTATATGTACATTCTTTATTTTACGGCGGCATTCCGGCAGATATTCAATATAACGGCAGATTCCATGACAGGGGTGTATCTGATAAAGCTGGTCCCTATTTTATGTGATTTGGGTGCGGGATTTTTGATATATAAAATAGCGCGGAAATCATTTTCACAGATTTCCTCCTTGGTGTTAAGTGCGGTATATATGCTGAATCCTGCGGTTGTTATCAATTCTTCCCTTTGGTGTCAGGTGGACAGTGTATATACGTTTGTTATTTTGCTTTTATGCTATTTCTGCATGGAGAAAAAGAGGATTGCCGCTTATTTTGTCTTTGCCTTGGGGGTTCTGCTGAAGCCTCAGACAATGATTGTCACACCAGTACTTATCTTTACGATTATCGACCAGTTATTTCTATGCCGTAAAAGAAACTGGGATACCATACTGTATGAGTTTGCAATGGGAATTACCGCAATCGGTTCTTTTATCGTTCTGTCAATGCCCTATGGTCTGAACACGGTTATTAATAAATATCTGGCGGCGCTTGGTTCTTATGAATATGCGACGGTAAATGCATATAATTTCTGGGCATTTTTAAAACTGAACTGGGCGGACCAGACGGGGAAATTTCTCTTTCTCCAATACCGGCATTGGGGAATGGCGGCTATTTTTGTTGCGGTTGCCCTGAGCGCACTGGTTTATTTTATGAACAGAAAGAACAATGTAAAATATTTCTTGAGTGCGGCTGTTATTTTTGTGACGATGTTTACCTTTTCCGTCAGAATGCACGAGCGTTATAATTTTCCGGCAATGGCACTAATCCTGGCGGCATATATCTTAAAACCCCGCAAGGAGATATTCTATTCCTTTGCCGCATTGTGCGTTCTCCATTTTTTGAATGTGGGACATGTATTATATTCGATTGTGGAGTTGGATACGACCGGTCCGTCAAATATTGAAATCTTAGGTCAGACGGTTGACTTAATCATGATTTGCTCGATTGGAATCCTTATCTTTTTTGGGTATTTCCTGTATCAATGCTTATCCAAAAAGGAGCCGGAATTTTATATTATCAAACGTACCAAATACGGGAGGCAGATAGTGAAACCAAAAAAAACGAAAAAGATTTATCGAATCACCTCTTCAAAAGTGATGGAGAAAATGACAAAAGCAGATTTTATTACGTTATTTTCAATTCTGGCAGTATATTCCGTGATTGCATTTTTCAATCTGGGTGCTACTTCGGCACCGCAGACATTTTATGAAGTAAAAGAAAATGCCGTTGACACAGAAATGGTGTTCGATTTGGGAGAACCAAAGGAAATCGGAACGATATGGAGTTTTCCCGCTGCTCATGAAAGCAGAAAATTTGAAATGCAGCTTGGGAATGATCTGACCGTTCCGTTTGACTATATTACATTTGCTCAATTTGGAAGCGTCTATTCATGGGAGGAGGTTAAAGTAACGACACCCAAGGAATGGGCTGATTTCAAAATACTGATGGCAGAAGAGGACAGGAAGGTAGCAGAGGGAACACTAAGGCATGAGGACAGGAAAGCGAAATACGAAGATTTGAATCTGAATACAATGAATATACCGGATAAGTACCGTTATATCCGCTTCAAATCAATTGACGGTGAATACCGGATAAATGAAGTGGCGATCTTAGATAAGCAGGGGAATCTCATTACACCGGTCAATCAGTCGGAGTATGCAGACTTGTTTGATGAGCAGGAGCTTTTGGATAAAGAGGACAGCTTCTATACAGGCAGTTATTTTGATGAAATCTATCACGCGAGAACAGGAAAAGAAATGGTTGAGGGAGCAAGAAACTATGAGTGGACGCACCCCCCGCTTGGGAAATTCATCATTTCTCTGGGTATCCGGGCATTTGGTATGACGCCGTTTGGATGGAGATTTGCGGGAACACTGTTTGGGGTTCTTATGCTGCCGTTCTTATATCTGTTTGGAAAGAGAATGTTTCGGAAAACATGGGCTGCCGCAGCGGTTACGATACTGTTTGCCTTTGATTTTATGCATTTTGTGCAGACCCGGATAGCTACCATTGATGTTTACGGTACCTTTTTCATCATTGCCATGTACTTTTTCATGTTTTGGTATACGCAAAAAAGCTTCTATGATACCAAGCTGTGGAAAACATTTATACCGCTTTTCCTAAGCGGAATCTGTATGGGATTAGGCTTTGCAAGCAAATGGACGGCAGTATATGCGGGTGCCGGACTGGCGTTGATTTTCTTTTATGTATTATTCCTCCGCTGGAGAGAGTATGTATATGCGGTAAAGAAACCGGGCGGGAAAACAGCGGGGATTTCACATGAATTTGTATCAAGGAATTTTAAGAAGTATTTCATCATAACATTATGTGCGGCGGTGGTATTCTTCATCATTATACCGGGACTCATCTATCTTTTGTCGTACATTCCGTTTAGTGACGGGAATGGTACCGGGCTATGGAAGCGGATGATTGAAAATCAAACAGCGATGTTTGATTATCATGCCGATTTGGATTCGAAACATCCTTATTCTTCCTGGTGGTATCAATGGCCGACGATGGAAAAACCGATTTATTATCATTCCGCCACACTGTTAAACGGAATGAAAGAAGGAATCAGTGCATTCGGGAATCCGCTTGTATGGTGGGCGGGAATTCCGGCATTGGGATATATGGGATACCTTATTTGGAAAGAACACGACCGTACGGCATTGTTTCTGGTCGTGTCGTATTTTGCACAGTACGTACCGTGGATGCTTGTTACGAGAATTATATTTATCTATCATTATTTCCCGTGTGTGCCTTTCGTAGTCTTGATGATCGGATATGCCATGGTTCGGTTTGTAGGTGAGAAAAAGAAGCGTGTCTATTGGGTAGTGGGATATCTGGCGTGCGCCGTGGCATTGTTTGTCCTATTCTATCCGGTATTAAGCGGATATCCGACATCGGAGGCCTATATTGAGAATCTAAGGCTGATGAATGGCTGGGTATTGGGCTGACAGGAGAATACCGGCAGAGAGAATCGGTTTGTTGTCTGACAGGAGATAAGTTTAATATGAGTAAAAAAACAGATTATGAAACACACTCTGTAAAACAGTTAAATACATGCCGTGAATATGTCATAATAAACCTGGCTTTTTGCGTATTTGACCTGATGGAGGACGAAGAAAATAATATTCATATTGACCGGGTTCGGGAGTTATTGGAATTATTAACCGGCAAAGAAAACAGAAATGATGAAATCATACGCAGATGCATTGAAAATCGCAAAGCGATAACAAATATAACGGATAAGCTGGTTATGTACTGTGAGCATTTTAAAATTTTCAGCGATGTTCTCAGCCGGATGCTCATAAGTGAAAACGATGAAAAGAAACCTGCCCCCTATGATACCAATCAGGAAGCCGCATTGGTCGATCAGATTATTTTTTCATTGGCGAGATATCGAGAGCCGGCAAGAAGAAACATGGAATTGATGCAATACATCAGCCTGCTTCCCGTGCGTATGACAAAAAATCGTTTTTTTGATAGGATCCGAACCGCAGTTGCTTATTATAAAGACAACAGTAAACAAGATTTTGACGAGTACATTGAGAAATTAAGGATGAGCGGACTTCTTCACAATAACGGCATAGAATCGGAGGAACTGCGCAAATACGATGAGGAATGGGACAGATGTGTCAGTATTCTGAAAAACCCAAGCCTTTCTACAGGAGTAGAATCACAATTATGGGACGACACAGAAAAACGGTTAGAAGAATTAGAAGAATCGGTTGATTTACAAAGTATGTTACAGGATATTGTAAATTTAATATATGCGGCTGCCATCACAGAAAAATATCGGATGGAACCGTCAAAAGCATATCTGGATTCGATGGAAATTATCCGTGAGAGCTTGGACGGAACAAAAAATGAGGACAATCTCATTTCATTGGAAGGAAAGATTGAGAAAGCATACGAAGCGTTCAGTAAAATTGAGGATTCTGCTGCAAGGCGGAAGAAGCTGACAGAGCATGAGCCGGGTAATCAAAAAGAAATCGAAAGGATAAAGGATATTCAAACGATTTTACTGCTCAACTCCGGCAGTCGGTTTGCCGATACGGTAAAGCAGGAGAACGGTGAAACCGCAGATAAACAATACATAGCCGAAAAGACAGAAAAATTGATTGAAGATTTTGAACGGCAATTTCTAAAATACCCTAAGAAATTGCGTTGGGCGATTATGAGAAACGTAATGAATGATTTACCGTTTCCTTTTGAAAATATAGATGAGATACGGGAGTACATGCTGTCCTCCTTAGTACAATGTAAGGATAAAACAGAAAAGAGAGCAGTATTTGACAAGATAAACAGATGGATGAATGATATGGATACGTACGATTGACGGATAGTGCCGACATACTGTGAAGCAGGTATGCGTACGTATCCACAGACAGATAAAGAAGATACATGCCGAGAGATGGGAGCTTGCTATGATAAGATGGTTTGAGCAATTATACCGGGACGATTTTGTCAGGAACAATCCAAGGTCTTGTATGAAAATCGTAAAATCGAAAAAAATTTATAAAAAGCGGGT
Source organism: Lachnoclostridium sp. UBA933 (assembly GCA_002293545.1). Taxonomy (GTDB): domain Bacteria; phylum Bacillota; class Clostridia; order Lachnospirales; family Lachnospiraceae; genus UBA933. The sequence goes on from DBDL01000129.1 coordinate 17,655, forward strand.
TACCGTTATTGCCTTAGCCTCCAATCCGGAAAATTTATTTGATATCATCAGAAGCCGTGAATTATCCTTTGGCTATTATAAAAAAAAGGATTTATATATTTTAGGACTGGCGAAAAATCGTAAATCAGCAATTCGGTTGCTGAAGGAATTGGTAAATGACGTATGGTATCAAGATGAGTTTGCACCGAGAAGATATTTTTCAACGGATCGGTTTGTGACGGGACAAGCGTTAGTGAAACAATGGAAAAGAGGTAAAAAGTGACGATTCTTTTCATCCTTTTAAAGTGGATTGCAATTTTGGTTCTTGTGCTTTTAGCATTATTCATATTACTTTTAACACTCGTCCTCTTTGTACCTGTTCGATATGATATATTGCTGATTTATGAACGGCATTTGAGTTATCGGTTTCGGATTCATTGGTGTTTTCATATAGTAACATGCAAGAAAAAGATGAATACCGATTTGATTAAACTATACATATTTGGAATACCGATACGTACCATTTCCGGAGAGGCAGAGCTTCAGAAAAAAGATTCCGGGGAAATGATTGTCAATAGAAAGACCGAAAAAAACAATTCGGAAGATAGTTCAGATGATAATAAAAAGGTTCATGAGGAAACCCATGATAGGAAAGACAGTAAAAATAAAAGCGCGCCCCATGATAAACTGAAAAAAAAGACCGGAAATAAAAATAGGGATAAAAAAACGAAAACATCTTGGCGGGAAAAATTACGCTTTCAATTTCATAGAATATCCGGTATAATAAAATTTGCATATAAGAGAGAAAATAAAAAGGTATTCCGCATGTTATGGAACGAGTTGGTTTCGATAATCAAATATGTTTTTCCGGGAAAGGTGTGGGGAAGTGCGGAGTTTGGTACCGGCGATCCGGCGGCAACCGGATTGGTTTTGGGAGTCATCAGTCTTTTCCCGTGGGCTTATATAAAAAAGCTTAGTATTGTGCCCAATTTTGAGGAAAAGGTACTGAAAGGGAATATCGGTGCCAGAGGAAGGATACGGATGTTTCACCTTGTCAGATTGGCATGGCGTTTGTATCGCAGTAAGGAAATGAAAAGAACCATAAGAGAATGGAAACGCATAAATAAAACATAAAGGATTGAACAATAGTTCAAAGGAGGAATCATAATGGCAGATAATAATTTTAACAATACGGTGGAATCACTTTTTAAAGGGATGGATTCGTTTATTACGACAAAAACTGTCGTAGGGGATGCCGTTCGTTTTGAGGACGGAACGATTATTTTACCGTTGGTAGACGTGAGTTTCGGAGTGGCTGCCGGAGCCTTTTCCAATGAAACAGATAAAAGGAATAACGGCGGCGGCGGAATGGGCGGTAAAATCCAGCCAAGCTCCGTTCTTGTTATCAAAGACGGGACAACCAAATTAGTCAATGTAAAAAATCAGGACAGTATCACAAAGGTGCTTGACATGGTTCCTGATTTTGTGAATCGCTTAAAAAAAGAAGATTCGGGGAAAGGAAAAAAAGATAAATAAAGCTCAAGAGTTTTTCTCCTGTCCCGCTAAAATCTCACGAACAACCGATCTTTCATCAAAGGGATACTTTATCCCTTTGATTTCTTGATAATTTTCATGTCCCTTGCCCAGCAGAAGAATGATATCGCCATCCTCGGCACAGGCAAGGGCATGAGCGATTGCCGCTTTTCGATCTATAATAACTTTATACTTCCCCCCGGATTTTGCCAGACCAGCCTTAATATCTTCAATAATATCCTCCGGTTCTTCCTCCCTTGGATTGTCACTGGTCAAAATACATAAATCTGCCGTTTCACCCGCTGCTTCCCCCATTTCGTGACGGCGCAGCCTGGAACGGTTTCCCCCTGCACCATATACGCAGATGATGCGGTTCGGTTCATATTCTTTTAGTGTGTGCATAATACTTCTTGTTATTGCTCCGTTGTGAGCGTAGTCAATCAGAACGGTAAATCTGTCGGATGCCGGTATGAGTTCGGATCTGCCCAGGATTCGTACTTTTTGCAGTGCGGCATGGATGGACTGGACATCTGCGCCCAGTTCATGGCAAATCATAATGGAGATTAATGAATTATAAACATGAAATCTCCCCGGAATATAAATCGACACGTCCATTTCCACGGTTCCCTTTGTTTGAAAACGCATACCGGGTTTCCGGCTGCTTTTGATAAATGAAATATTTTCTGCCGTAAGGTCCGCATGAGCACTGAGTCCAAATGTTTTGACCATGCAAGTGTGTCCGTTTAGTACCTTCTTCCAGTTGTCATCGTCGATGTTTACGATTCCGATACCGCATTGCCGGAATAACAGGCTCTTGCATTCGAGATATTCTTCAAGGTCCGCATGTTCACCTAATCCGATATGATCCGGTGAAAAATTAGTAAACACCCCGTAATCAAATGATATCCCTGCTACTCTGTCTTGTTTCAGACCTTGAGAGGATACTTCCATTACCGCATATTCACAACCGGCTTCTACCATTCGATGCAGTATTTTTTGCAGCTCGTAAGATTCCGGCGTTGTATTTGGAAGAGGTACATGCACTTTTCCGATTACGGCTCCCAGTGTTCCGATCAAACCGGTTTTCATTCCCGCTTCATCCAATATGCCCTTAATGATATAAGAAGTTGATGTCTTTCCCTTTGTACCGGTTAATCCGATCGTAATCAGTTTCTCCGCAGGATACCCGAAATACACTGCGGACATATAAGAGAGAGCTTTTCTTGTAGACTCCACCCGAATAACACAGACATCATCCCCTGAAACATCTACGGCTCTCTCGGCAACGATTGCCTTAACACCGGCTGCCAATACCGAGGGAATAAAATTATGTCCGTCGGTATTGAACCCTGACATACAGACAAATACCGCTCCTTTCTGTGCCTTTCTGGAATCATATACAATATCTTCAATAGGGATATCCGGATTTCCCTGCACACATTCAAACGGATAATCTTTCAATAAATGTTTTAGCTTCATTTCCTATCCTCACATTTTCGTTTGTTGTATTCATGAATCATTTGATGCTGCCTTTTGTTTTGCGATTTTCATGAATCATTCGGCACAATCTTTAAATGACCATAAAAAGTATTCGTATTCGGCGTTAATATCCGATTCAAAGACAGTATGTGACGGTCCGGTCATGTACATTTCATTTGTTGTTTCATCCCAGTCAACCATAAGCGTACCGCCGGTTTGTTTTACATTTACCGTTCGGTTGCAAATCCCCGTAAGCACCCCTGCCGCTACNNAAGCCCCCCTGCCGCTACCGCCGAACAGCATCCTGTCCCGCACCCAATCGTTTCTCCGGTACCCCGTTCCCATTCCCTGATTTTTATATTCTGGCGATCGGAGCATTGTGCAAAAGTAACATTGGTTTTGTTGGGAAATAAGAAGGTCATATGTTCTAATGCCTTCCCGTATTTGTGAACATCAAAATTGTCTATATCCTCAATAAATATTACAAGATGCGGATTTCCCCAGGAAATGGCTGTAACATACACTGACATATCCAGTACGTTCAAGGGTTGATGGATATAATGTTCAAGATTTGTACATACCGGAATTTCTTTGGAAGATATCGTTGGCTTGCCGATATTGGCGCGTATATTGGACACTTTATGGTTCGTGAGAAAAAGAGTCATTTTTTTAATACCGCCGAGTGTTTCAACCGTAAGTTCGCTTTTTTTTGTCATGCCGTAATCATATACATATTTCCCCACGCTGCGCAAAGCATTTCCGCACATTTCTGCTTCCGAACCGTCCGGATTGAAAATGCGCATACGAAAATCCGCCCGGTCGGAGGGACAAATCAAAACCATACCGTCCGATCCTATGCCAAAGTGTCTGTCACTGACAAAACGGGCTAACGCCGAGGTGTTTATAATCTCCTGATTGATGGCGTCAATATATACATAGTCGTTGCCAAAGGACTGCATTTTTGTAAATTTCATAATTCCCTCCCATCCATTGCCCTGTTCAGATCCCGAATAATATCATCTGCATGTTCCAAACCTACGGACATACGTAAGAATTCTCTTGTAATCCCAAGCTTCTGTTTGATATCTTCCGGAATGGATTCATGTGTCTGTGTTGTCGGATACGTAATCAAGGTTTCCGTCCCTCCCAGACTTTCGGCAAACATAATCATATCCACATTTTTTAATATCCTTTTAACGGTATCCTCACTGTTTACAGTAAAGGAGATCATACCGCCGAATCCGGCCGTTTGTTTTTTTGTTATTTCATAACCCGGATGATTTTCAAATCCCACGTAGTAAACCTTTTTTACAAGGGGGTGTTTTCTCAGCCAGTGTGCGGTCTTATATGCATTTTGGTTATGACGCTCCATGCGTAAATGCAAGGTCTTTAAGCCCCTTAATATCAGCCAGGAATCAAGCGCCGCCAGTCCGTTGCCTTGGGTTTTTAACTGCAGCCGCATATGATCCGCCATTTCCTGCGATTTTACAACGACAAGCCCCGCCATCGTATCATTGTGTCCCCCCAAATACTTTGTGCCGGAGTGGACGACAACATCCGCCCCCAAATCCAAAGGTTTCTGAAAATACGGGGTCAAAAATGTGTTATCTACGACGGTAATGACGCCGATGGATTTTGCATAACCGGAAATGGCGGCAATGTCCGCGACTTTCATCAAAGGATTTGTCGGAGTTTCAATAAAAAACATCCTCGTTTGACTGGTGACGGCTGCTTTCACCGCATTCAGGTCCGACATTTCCACATAGGTAAACGCCACGCCGTATTTCACAAAGATATCCTCTGCAATACGGAAGGTTCCCCCGTAGATATCGTTGGAAATCAATACATGATCTCCGGGATTCAGCCATGTGAATATGGAAAGATTGGCGGCTTGTCCGCTGGATAAGGCGAATCCTTCCAAGCCGTTTTCTAAAATAGCGATGGTGCGTTCCAATTCCTGTCTTGTGGGATTTTGTAATCTTGAATAATCAAATCCCGTAGATACGCCGAGTTCCTTATGGCGAAACGTAGAAGTCTGGTATATGGGGAAGCTTACGGAACCGGTCGAAGGTTCGTATCCCAAAGCACCGTGAACCGCCTTTGATTCAAATTGTAAATTTTCTTTTTTGCCGTAACCAGTGTATGGTTTTACTGTTTCCATTGCTGCATCCTTTCTGTTGCCATCATTATATATACAACGCTAAATTTTTGTATGTTTTGTCCGGGCATTTTGCAGGAATCCCCGGTATACAGTTCCGTACGGAATGGATTAGAAAAAACATCTTGTTATGATAATATCAATCATAACAGGATGTTGTCCTGTAAATGTCATGGAGTTGTATCAAAGTTGTAATGAATTACTTTTGGGGAAGGGAGTGGCTGATAAATATTTGAAGATAAAACTCTATTTTTTTATTACGTTTTTGTTGTCTGGTGGCTCTTAAAATTGCTATTATATTATCATCGGTGTCGGTATCCCCAACAGAAGTTTCGTGGGTACCGGAGAAGTTATCGAGGTCCGGCCTTCGGCTTTTCGATTTTGGAAGATCAGTTTCTTCCGCAGAAGCGTCGCCGTTTTTGTAATCGGATAGGCTTTTATAGATCGCCATACTATCAATCGGGAGAGAGTCAAACTCCAGATGTCCGCTTTCTAAGCCTAATTTGGAAATAAATAAATCCAAGGCATTTTCTACGGTGTTCTTAATTGTTTCCGTGTATTTAACGGTGTCAATTGAAATTCTCCAGACCTGCCCGGTAACGGCATTGATTGTAAGGGTGATATCTATGGCATTGTTCCGGAGATCAACGAGCCAGTAGCTATAAATAGGAGAAAGGATCAGGTCGTAATTTTCATAGGGTTGGTTTTGACAAAGATAAGCAACGGCTTTCATATTGTTTAACCGGATTTTTGTCTTTGACATCAGCGCACATTTCCGAAAATCCTTTATAAAAGCTTTTGCAGCCCGGATAGCCTGTTCCATATTGATTTGGTTGGCAGCCGGTTCATGGTATCTTTCCCAGCCGGGGGACTCCCAGTTTTTTAAAACATTCAGCATTTCTTCATAAGTCAGCGATGCGTTTGCCGGCAGTTTGGATTGATCCGATGCAGACGTTATATTTACCTGAGGTTCTGACTTTGTGATTCCGGAGGAGGAAAGCAAAGAATCCGATTTTGTTTCGATCAGAATGCTTGTCAGATACCATCCTCCGACCGCAAATAAAACCGATAAAAAAACGGCAGTAATTGTCAGTATCTTTTTTTTATTCATCGCCGGTATTTCCTTTCTTTTTAAGAGTTATGGATATTGTCGTACCGATATTCAGTTCGCTGGCAATAGTAAGCGAACTTCCGTGTATGTCAGCGATTTTTAAAGCAAGTGCCAATCCGAGTCCGGCACCGTGCTGTTTGCGGGAGCGTGACTTATCCACCATATAAAAGGCTTCTGTGATACGGTTAAGCTCCGGTTCCGGTATCCCGTGCCCGTTGTCGGAAAAGCTTATCCGATAGCCGTCCCCGCTGTTTTCTCCGGTGATTATAATACTTTTGCACCCTGCCTTTATTGCATTGTCAATCAAGTTCAATACCAGTGTCTTAAACAAATCGTATTCAATCAGAACACAGGCAGGGGAGGTATGAACGGAAAGGGATATATCTTTATCCGATAACAAGGGTTTTAAGCTTCCTTCAATATTTGCGAATAATTCTTCGGAGCTCATTTCTTCCAATATAAAATCCTTTCTTTCCAGAACAATTAAGTCCAGAAGCTTAAAAGAAAGTGCTTCAAGGCGCAGTCCCTCGTTTAAAATATACCATGCCGCTTCTTTCGTTTGTTCGGCGGATAATTTTTTTTGGTAAATCATATCGGCATAACCGATTACGGAAGTCAGGGGCGTTTTTAACTCATGAGCAAAGTTGGCAGCAAAATCTTCTTTTTGATTGGCATTTAATAAAAGCTCATTTATTTTTTCTTCCACGGCGTCTGCCATCAGATTAAAGCTTTTTGACAATTCCCCGGTTNNTTTACAGTCAGCCGTTTGTCATAATGACCGCGGGCAATTTCGGCAGCCGCTTTATTCATCCTTTTTATCGGCGCCGTGATAAAAAGTGTGAGTAAAATAATAACGCTGATACTTATAAAAAGAGCAATGAAATATACTGTTACAAAGCGTGACATCATCTGTTCCTTTTGAGCGGTAACGGTACTGATATCCGTAGCAATCAATATATATAAGGTAATATTGCCCTGAGTAAATTTTCCGCAAACCATAATCAGTTTTTTATCCTGAATGCTTTGGAATTGATAAGAAGCGGATTCGCCGGATACGCTGTCAAGTATCGAAAAGTCAATATCAGACGGCAAATCGGAATACAAAAGGGATTTGTCTTTTGAAAAAAATGCGGTCATTCCATTTAGAACCGACGCCAGTTCTTTGAGCATTGTTTCTCCGATGCCATTGTTTAAAAGCATTTCATTGGAAATCAGTTTTGCCTGTACGGTAAACTTATCGTATTGATATTGGCTGAGTGCCCGGTCGGTTTCCCGCTGGATAGAGCTTTCATGAGAATAAGTAATCAACAGGTATCCTGAAATCAGGAGTGCAATACTGATGACAAATGTAGCGCAAAGAAAAAACTTGGCAAACAGGCGCATTCTTTATTCCTCCAATCGGTATCCGATACGAAATACGGTTTTGATTCGATTTTCCCATCCGAGCTTCCGGCGGAGTCTTTGGATATGAGAATCCAAAGTACGGGTTTCTCCGATAAACTCTTCGCCCCAAACCTTCTCATACAATTGGTCGCGGTATAATGCAATATTTTTATTTCGCACAAGCTCCACCAGCAAATCAAATTCTTTTACAGTCAAATCAATGGTTTTATTATTTTTCAAAATAAGGCGTGATTCCATATTGATGACAATATCCGCAAAGTGCAGTTCCTTTTCATTTTTGCCGTAACGCCGCAGCACCGCTTCGACGCGTGCCGATAATTCGCCGATTTGAAAAGGTTTCACCAGATAATCGTCCGCACCGAGCTTCAGTCCCTTGATCCGGTCATTTACCGCACCCTTGGCAGTAATAAATATAACCGGTGTACCGAGCGGTTTGATGAATTCGAGNNCTCGTAGCCGTTGATTTCCGGCAGCATGATGTCAAGCAGAATCAGGTCATAGTTTTTGTTTTCAATCAGGTCGGCGGCTTGTTTCCCGTCATTGGCGACGGTGCAGTGATAGCCTTCGTCTTTGAGGTTTATATAGATCAGGTTAGAAATAGCTTGTTCATCTTCTACGATTAATATGTTAAGCATGATGCGGCTCCCTCTGTCAAAATATTTCAAAAGACAGTTTTTTATGTCGTTTCATAATAGCATATCATGAACTTGTGTAATAGTTGTGAATTGGTAGTGTCATGTGAATTGGGGAGGAGATAAAAGCGGATTATGACAATTCCGCGATAACCTTTTTTAAAAAAGCCTTGACTCTAACGTTACGTCATAGTATATCATTAAGTATGGTATCAACCACAAATATGAAAGGAATGAACAATACTATGAATGTAACCGCAGTACGCTCGGATGGCGTCTATAAAAAAATAATGGCGGCGCCCGCCGAAAAGAAAAACGACATTTACCGCTATGAGCTTATGCTTCCCTTTGAAAAAAAATGGGCTTGCTATAACATCCCAATGAAAGCGGCAACGGAGAATGGTTATGACGTCATTATGGCAAGCGGTATGCTTGGGCATCTTGCGCCGGCTAAAGTTGACGGCACACAAGAAAACAATATCAGGCGGCTGTCGTCAGATCCGCTCTGGACAGAGTGCCGCAAATCCATAGAGAAATCTTTGACCTGCTTTGCGGAACATGGCATTGATTTGCTTGTAAAGGAGTATCTCTATACGATTGTATTAGCGGAACCGGAGTATCCGCCCGTCAAACTCAGCAAAGGTTATTACGGTGACGGAGGCATACCGGGGTATATTTTTGCGGTGCTTGTGCCGACAGACTATACCTTGGACAGACTGCCCGTGTGTCTGGCGCATGAAGCCAATCACAATGTCCGTTTCCAGTTTATCAAGTGGAGCAACGATATTACGCTGGGGGAAATGATGGTCAGCGAGGGGCTGGCTGAGAATTTTGCCGTACACTTATATGGGGAAGATTTGGTTGGTCCGTGGGTAAGCGAAACCGATACGAAAACCCTGAATGAATATATCAAGCCGATTATCCGTGAGGGATTGGGCGTACAAGGCATGGCAGCTCTCACCGCTTATCTGTATGGTGATGAAATCGCCGCCCTGCAAAATTATACGCCGGCAGGTTTGCCGTATTGTGCCGGATACGCCTGTGG
>DBDL01000129.1:27015-41989 GCA_002293545.1 Lachnoclostridium sp. UBA933
CTTCCCGCCGGTGAAATACTGAATGCCGCGGAGGACTTTTGGGATGAATGAAAAACCCCATGACGGTACGTGACGGACGAGCGTTTTAAGGATTTTATAAACCGATTCGGCAGCGGCGGTTTGGCGGGTTTCTTTCATCAGGCGATAAAGATATTCTGCGCAGAAAACTGATGATTCATAAATTAATGCTTGCAAAATCATTTTCTTTTTGGTAGAATAAAAATGTTTGTTGCGCAGTTCATACTATTCCAAAATTAAAATCAGCTGATCAGCTATCGCTGAAAACGCTTTCTTCCAAAAGAAAGCAGCACTCTGTTTCGCAGGATTTTAAATGTCAGATAGTATAAGATAGGAGGTGCTTTTGATGGCAAGATGTGCAGTTTGTGATAAAAGTGTTCATTTCGGAAATGCGGTTAGTCACTCACATAAAAGAAGCAATAAAATATGGAAACCGAATTTGAAGCGTATCCGTGTGAAAGTAAACGGCGGTGCGAAGAAGATGTATGTTTGTACGGCGTGCATACGTTCCGGAAAAGTCGAAAGAGCATAATGATTTTGTAAATAGGAAGGAGAGCGTTTATCGGTGCTATGGGTAACGCTCTTTTAGCATGAAGTAAACAAATTATATCCTAAAACCAAACATAGAATAATGATAACAACTGCTAAAATGCCGTTTGTTATAAAAAGCATGATGGTCATTCCAATACCAATCCAAAAGAGGATGAATCCCAATAAACGTGTCACACCCGAATCCCCCGAACAAAACAATATATTATAGTATATTCATTTCCGATAAAATATTACCAGTCAAGTACAATCAATCATCCGCGTGCTACTTTACATGAGAAAAAAGGTTTGTTATAATTACGGTAAGTATGTTCCCATATGTCAGTACATATGATTAACAAAACAAAGTCAGGTTTTATGCACGAAAGACGTGCAGGAATGGAGAGGTTTATGAAAATATTATTGATTGGCGGAAGCGGTACGATCAGTACGAGCGTTTCCAAAGAAATGATTAAACAAGGTCATGATTTATATGTGATTAACCGGGGGAGCCGGAATGAGGACCTGCCGCCTGAAACCCACTTCATGGTAGGGGATATATCGCAGGAAGCGGTCATAGCAAAGATGATCGGCGGAATGACTTTTGATGTTGTCGCCGATTTTATCGCTTTTGAAACGAGGGAAGTAGAACGGGATTTCCGGTTATTTCAAGGGAGAACATCACAATATGTTTTTATCAGTTCCGCGTCGATTTACCAAAAACCGCTGAATAACTATCTGGTAACGGAATCCACACCGCGGCTTAATCCGTACTGGCAATATTCACGCAATAAAATAGCCTGTGAAGATGCGCTGATGATTCATTACCGGCAGGATCGTTTTCCGGTTACGATTGTCCGCCCCAGTCATACCTATGACAATCGCTCCGTACCAATGGCGGTTCACGGGAATAACGGTACATATTCTGTGCTGAAACGTATGCTTAACGGGAAGTCCGTACCGATTCACGGAGATGGCTGTTCCCTGTGGACATTTACACATGCTTCGGATTTTGCCCGCGGTTTCGCAGGGCTTTTGGGAAATCCGCAGGCAATCGGTGAGGCCGTACAAATTACAAGCGACCAAAGTATCACATGGAATATGGCATATGATATCATTGCGGATGTATTAGGGGTAAAGTGTAAACCTTTATATATGACATCGGAGATGCTGGCACTTCAGGGAAAAATGATGGGATATGATTTTAACGGCAGTTTATTAGGGGATAAATCCCACTCCGCGGTATTTGATAATCGTAAATTAAAACGTTTGGTACCCGGTTTTGCGGCGACGTGCAGGTTTGAGAACGGAGTGGCGGATACGATCCGTAACGTTATAGAGCATCCGGAATTACAGTTTGCAGATTCCGACTTTGAACATTTCTGTGATCACTTGGATAAGATTACGGATCAAATGTCTAATAACATAATATAAGGGCGTTTTCATGGGCATTTGTGACATGGCAAGGGAGTGGGCGCTGAAAAAACGTAATTATTTTATTCCTTTTTTTACAATGTTATAGTATAATAGAAATCACGATAAAGGAATACAATGTGAAAACAGCCTTAAAACTGTTTTCGCCGGATTTAGAAATTATGCGTAGAAACCTTCGCAGGATTGGAGATTGGTATGAAAGGACAAATGGATACGGCTATGGGAAGAATCCTGGTCGATGATGATGTATTGGCGAAATATGCCGGTTCTTCAGCAGTCGAGTGCTTCGGCGTTGTAGGAATGGCAACCATTAATATGAAAGACGGCTTTGTAAAGCTATTGAAGAAAGAAAATATAAGGCATGGTGTCGACGTTTCCATTGAAAACAATAAGCTTTATATTGAGCTTCATATTATCGTGGCGTATGAAGTAAGTATTTTGGCAGTATGCGAAAACCTGATTGATAATGTGAAATATAAAGTGGAAGAATTCACCGGCATGGAAGTCGGAAATATTACCGTCTGTGTGGAAGGCGTTAAGGTTGTAAATTAATCGAAATTTGATGGAGGATGTGTGTCATGAAATCAATGGATGTGACATTGCTGAAAAAGTGTTTTTTAGCCGGTGCCAAAGGTCTTGCGGATAAAAAGGAATATATTAATGATTTGAATGTGTTTCCCGTACCGGATGGTGATACGGGAACGAATATGACAATGACAATGATGTCGGCGGTAAAAGAAGTAGAAGCGTTAAGTGACCCTACAATGAAAGAGCTTGCAAAAGCCATTTCCAGCGGTTCGTTAAGGGGCGCCAGAGGAAATTCGGGTGTTATTTTATCGCAGTTATTTCGGGGATTTACAAAAGAAATCGCATTGACGGAGCAAATTGATGCGGCAGTTATGGCAAGAGCTTTTGAAAAAGCGGTGGAATCCGCCTATCGTGCGGTTATGAAACCAAAGGAAGGAACCATATTGACCGTTGCGCGTGCGGGTGCCGAAAAAGCACATAAGATTGCAAAAAGCAAACCGGATATGGAAACGTTTGCGGAGCAGGTGCTGGGGCATATGCGGGATATATTAGCAAAAACGCCGGATATGCTGCCGGTTTTAAAAGATGCGGGTGTTGTTGATTCCGGCGGTGAGGGACTGGTTACTATTTTAGAAGCGGCATACCGGGTTATCACAGGGAAAGAAACCGGTGATTCATTTACCAAACCGGCATCTGTTACGGAAAAAGAAGATAAACACGAGTTCATTGTATCGAAAAAACAGGAAGAAAAAGAGATATCCCATTATCCTTCTTCCATGAAATTTGAAACAGAAGATATTAAATTTGGATATTGTACGGAATTTATCATACTGACAGAAAGTGAATTTGACTATTTAAAAGAGATTGCTTTCAAAACATATTTAGAAGCAATCGGGGATTCGATTGTATGTGTGGCAGATGAGGACTTAGTAAAAATCCATGTTCATACCAACGATCCGGGACTGGTTCTTCAGGAGGCTTTGACATACGGTTCCCTTACGAGTATCAAAATAGATAATATGCGTGAAGAACATAATGAAAAGGTGATTCACGACGCGGAGCGGGCAATGGAAAGACAGTTATCCGAACAGCCGCGTAAAGATGTTGCGTTTATAAGCGTATCCGTCGGAGCAGGGCTGCATGAAATATTTAAAGGTCTTGGCGTTGATTATGTGATTGAAGGCGGTCAGACAATGAATCCAAGTACGGAGGATATATTAGAAGCGATCGGAAAAGTGAATGCGGATACGATTTATGTTCTTCCGAACAACAGTAATATCATTCTTGCCGCCGAACAGGCAAAGGCATTGACGAAAGACAAAGAAATTGCCGTTGTGCCGACAAAAAATATTCCGCAGGGAATTTCCGCACTGATTAATTATATCGCAGGCTCGAATATCGAAGAAAATCTCCGTGCGATGAAAGAAAGTATGGAATTCCTCCGTGCCGGACAGGTAACCTATGCGGTCAGGGATACGGTGATCGACGGGAAAGAAATCAAGCAGGGGAATATCATGGGGCTAAGCGACAAGACGATTGAAGCAGTAGGGACACAGGTCTTGTCGACAACAATTGAGCTGGTGGAAAAGCTGATGGATGAAGATTCTGAGCTTGTGACGTTGTATTACGGGAGCGAGGCGACCGAGGACGAGGCAAACTTAATTGCGGAAGGAATTGAAAAGATTGATCCGGATGTCAAAGTGGAAGTGCATTACGGCGGACAGCCGATTTATTATTATTTTGTAAGTGTAGAGTAGCGGCAATTGATTCGGGTTAAGAGATAAAGATTATGGGTATATTCCAGGCAACCGTTTTTGCGGTTGCTTCTTTGGCTTATCCCCATTCACAGATAGTATAAGAGTTCTTTTATTAATCAAAAAAGTTCGCTTTTGACGAAGCAAAGGAGTTAAAAATTGAAACTGGGTGACGAAATACGTTCGGTGAAAGGCGTCGGTGAAAAAACGGAGAAATGTTTTCATAAAATGAATATTTTTACGGTCGGTGATTTGCTTGAGCATTATCCGAGGGGATATGATATATTTGGACCGATTCAGCCGATTGATTCGGTACAGGAAGGTCAAATTGCCAGCATTGAGGGATTTATTAAAGATCGTCCGGCATTGAAGAAATCCGGTTCTTTGAAAATTCTCTCTGTCCGTTTTGCGGATGAAAGCGGCGGAATCCTTATCACATGGTATAATATGCCCTTTTTGCAGAATCGGCTTCGTATGGGAACAAAATATATTTTCCGGGGGAAAATCGAAAGAAAACGATACGGATACGAAATGATACAACCCAAAATATATACGGATAACGAATTTTTCAGCAAGGCGGGAAAACTGTTTCCGGTTTATCCGCTGACAAATGGTCTGACCAATCATTTTCTTGCGAAAACCATCAAATATATATTAGGGAACATGGAAAATATATGTGAGCATTGCCCGCTTGAAATACGGAAACGCCGGAAATTAATCCTTATCAGTAAAGCACTGAAGAACATTCATTTTCCGGAGTCAGGTAAACAGTATGCAGAAGCCAGAAAACGAATTGTATTTGATGAGTTTTTCTCGTATTCGCTTGCCCTTGCCATGTTAAAGGAACAGAAAAGCACGGAAAGTGTTTATCCGTTCAAGCCGGTGCCGGAGCTTGCCGAATTCAAGGAGAAGCTGCCTTTTCCGCTGACGGCTGCACAGCAGAAGGTGCAAGAAGAACTGGAATCGGATTTATACGGCGGAAACGTTATGAATCGTCTGATTCAAGGGGATGTCGGTTCCGGAAAAACAATAATTGCCGTTATGGCTTTATTGCTTGCCGTAAAAAACAAGACGCAAGGTGCCTTTATGGTTCCGACGGAGGTATTGGCGGTTCAGCAGTTTCATTCACTCAGGGATTATTTGGAGCCGTACGGTATCCGTATTGGACTGCTGACGGGTTCGCTGACGGCAAAAGAAAAACGGGAAAGCCATCAAAAGATAACCGGCGGGGTATGGGATATTGTCGTAGGGACACATGCCATTATACAGGAAAAAGTGGACTTTGAGAATCTGGCACTGGTAATAACGGATGAACAGCATCGTTTTGGTGTGAAACAGAGAGAGCATTTGTATAAAAAGGGGAGGGAACCTCATGTGCTGGCAATGAGTGCGACGCCGATTCCGCGTACATTGGCACTTATGCTCTATGGCGATATGGATTTATCCGTGATTGATATGCTGCCTGCCGGGCGGCTTCCTGTCAAAACCTGTGCGGTGGGTTCGGGATATCGTCCGACAGCGTATCACTTTATTGAGGAGGAAATAAAAAAAGGTCATCAAGCCTATATCATCTGTCCGATGGTAGAGGAAAGCGAAACCATGGAGCTTGAAAATGTAACCGTCTATGCGGAAGAATGCAAAAGCAAATTTCGCAGTCACATAAGAATCAAAAGTCTGCACGGGAAAATGGGTCCAAATGAAAAGAATCAANNCTGCCGGCCGGCCGGCAGCCGATTAAGACCTGTGCTGTGGGTACCGGATATCGTCCGAGCGCCTATCGCTTTATCGAGGAAGAAGTGAAAAAGGGGCATCAGGTTTATATCATCTGCCCGATGGTGGATGAAAGTGATACGATGGAACTGGAAAATGTAACGGTCTATTCGGAAGAATGCAAAAATAGATTTCAGCATAACATAAGAATCCGGATGCTGCACGGAAAGATGAGACCAAACGAAAAAAATCAGATTATGAATGATTTTGCGGCAGGTATCATTGATGTACTGGTATCGACTACCGTTATTGAAGTAGGGATTGACATAAAAAATGCAACCGTTATCATGATCGAAAATGCGGAACGGTTTGGCTTGGCACAATTGCATCAGTTACGGGGCAGAGTAGGCAGGGGAGAGGAACAATCCTATTGTGTTTTAATGACAGGTACAAAAGATAAGGAGGCAATATCCAGACTGAATGTTTTAGTAAAATCAAATGACGGTTTTCATATTGCTTCTGAAGATTTAAAATTACGCGGTCAAGGTGATTTGTTTGGGATTCAGCAGAGCGGGGAGAAGCTTTTTAAATCGGCGGATATTTTTGAAGATGCGGCGATACTAAAAAGTGTCAGCGAAGAAGTCAAGGGATTAACCGGAAAACAAATCAAAAATCTTTATCAGAAAAATGCCGGGCATTTTAATCACGGTCATAATAAGTTTCACTACATTACCATTTAAGCTTGATAAATTATAATTTTTCATATACAATTATTACGGGAGGAAACCCATGAGAGTAATCGCAGGTGAAGCAAGGCGGGTTCCTTTGGTTTGTCCGCCGGGGAAAGATACAAGACCGACGACTGACCGGATTAAGGAAACCTTATTTAATATGATACAAGAGGACATTCCGGGAAGTGAGTTTTTAGACTTGTTTAGCGGGAGCGGCGCAATCGGAATCGAAGCAATCAGCCGCGGTGCAAAAAGAGCGACCTTTATTGAAATGGCACAGGAGCCGGTTGCCTGTATCAAATCAAATCTGGAAAAAACAAAATTGGTTTCAAGAAGCAGACTGCTTCCAATGGAAGTGACATACGGAATCAGAAAATTGGATTCGGAAAGAATCGTGTTTGATATCGTCTTTATGGATCCGCCGTACAATAAGGACTGGGAACCGAAGATTTTAGGATTGCTTTCCAAGACCTCTCTATTACATAAGGATTCCTTAGTAATTATGGAAACGTCTGCCGGTGCTTCCATGGATTTTATAGATGAGAATCAATTTCATATAGAAAAAATCAAAGACTATAAGTCGAATCGGCATATTTTTTTACGGGTGAAAGAAGTGCGGGGGTTATGCTCAGACACGGATACCAAGTAATGATACGCAAAAAATATGCGCAAGAATGGGGTATAAAATGAAAATCGGAATTTATCCGGGCAGTTTTGATCCGGTAACAATCGGACACTTTGATGTGATACAACGCTCGGCACGTCTAGCGGACAAGCTGATTGTCGGGGTTTTGGATAACCACACAAAAGTCAATTTATTTACGGCGGAAGAACGTGTCAATATGATACGGCAAATAACAAAAGAGATGCACAATATTGAAGTAGAGGCATTTACAGGATTGCTCGTTGACTACGCAAAACAGAAAAACGCAGATATCATTGTCCGGGGACTGCGTGCCACGACTGACTTTGAGTACGAGCTTCAGATGGCTCAAACCAATTATGAGTTAAATCAGGGGATTGATACGATATTTTTGACTACTAATGTAGAATATTCATATGTAAGCTCTACATTAGTAAAAGAAATCGGAAGCTTCGGGGGTCCCATCGAAAAGTTTTTACCGGACAATATTACAGAATATGTGAAAGAAAAATTCAGAAAAGATAAATCAACGAAGTTACCATTGTGAAGCGGAAAAGAAAGGACAGATATATGAATCAATCAAGAATTGAGCAAACCATTGAGCAAATTTATGCATTTATTGAAGAATGTAAAGCCTCAAAGCTGTATCCGAACAAGGTTGTTGTAGCGAAGGATGAATTATACGATTTACTGGATGCCCTTAGACTTTGTGCACCGGAAGAAATCAAGCGCTATAAAAAGATAATCAGCAACCGGGATGCTATTTTAAACGAAGCCTACCAAAAAGCAGAAGAAGTGATCGTAAATGCAAAAGAGAAAAATGCCCAGCTTCTCGACCAGAACGAAATTGTTCAGGCGGCTTCCGAACATGCCGAGCAGATTGTGAAAGAAGCAGATAAAAGAGCGGAACAGATGATATATGAGGCGAACGAGGACGCAGAGAGGATTCGGAATGCTTCGCTGATGTATACAAACGATTTATTGACCAATGCCGAGCAGATTATGAACAGGGGGCTTCAAGATATCAACAGCAAGCATTTAGAAATTGAAAGTACAATAGAGCATATGCTGAATGTCATAAAAAACAATAAAGAAGAGCTGAAACCCAAAAACGGGAATCCGGCGGAAACATTGCCGGAAACGGGGCAGCAGGATGATCCGGAAGCGGAGCAGGAAGGTGCTTTGGAAAAGGAACAGGAAGGTGCCCCGGAAGCAAGGCGTCAAGGTGCCTCAGAAGCAGGGCGTCAAGGTGCCTCGGAAGCAGGGCGGCTTACCACTGTACAAGAAGGCAGCTAAGGACTGCGGCAATAACAGCACTGCACAATTTACAAATAAAATATTTACTTAGGGATAGTCCTGTTTCTGAGATTACACTTTGGGTTTGAGCAAGCGCCGAAAAGCCGCCGAAAGTCGTTAATGCGGAAGCAAGGANNGCTATGCGGAAGCAAGGACTATTTTATGGTTTTCCGGAATAGACGCGGATAATAAACTGTTTGCTCCGGTTGTAATCTCCATAATTCCGGAAGAGAAGGTATTGATATACGGATCGCCGAATGTTAGTGCAGACACAAATCCTGCAAGAATAGAAAACAGAATGACATATCCGCCGATTTTTGCAATCGAAACAAAGCTTTCCAGAATAATTTGGTCTAATCTTTTAAAAAGCGGAGGGTCTTTGATACTGTCTTTATCAGCAGAAGCAGTTTCTTTTGCGGATATCGTATTTTGATATGGTCTTATATGATCTTCTTTAAAAAAACGTGAAGCAAAATAACTGCCCAAACAAGTGGACAGCATAACAATACCTAAAAAAGTATAGCGGGATGATCCGAGGTTAAGGACGTAATTACCGACATAAGAAAGGACAAATACCGCACTTGCCTGATTGCAGAAGGCAAGGAAAAAAATCGAACTTCTATAGGAAAGGTTCCCTAAGTGATATTCTTCACCGACCATTTTTGCCCCGACCGGGTATCCCGAAAAAAGACCGATTCCAATAAAGAATGCCGTACTTTTTTTGGGCGGGAGCATGGTTCGTAATAAGGAGGATAAGATAAAGTAAGGAAGCAATGTCGGCAGAAGTATTTGAAACCAGAGGATTAATCCGGAACGGCTGCCGATTATGGCGGTTGACGGAAAAAGAAGAAGCAGGGCAATAAAAAGAATACTGAAGATAATGATGAGAAACCGTTTTTTATTCATATCCTACCCCGCATGTATCCCTTTCATGTAATTTATTGTATGGCAAATGAAACATGAAAATGCATTCAATCATGATTTACTTGACAAAATACGATTTTGCATTATAATGTAGGATAGAATAAAAAGCAGGAGGAACCGAAAATGTCAAAACCCAATAGAGGAAGAAATATCAAAAAAGTTGCAAATTGGAGAGGAACCTGTCCATTATGTGATAGAAAACGCGTTAAATTATTGTGGCCGTATACAAAAGACGGGGATACCATCAATGTATGCAAGATATGTTATGCGCATCAAAACAAAGCATAAACAGCATAATCAGGAAACAGAACCAAAAAGGAACTATTTATAGAAAACCAACTCCGCTGGATTTACATTGAATGCAGTTATCAGGATTGGTTTTTTATTCGTTAGGGGGATTTTCTGCATCAAATATATTTGATTCTTGTATCGCTTGTAACGCTTGTACCGTCTTGTATATCCTGCATGGAATTTATTTGATGCAGTAGACAAATGGAGCAGTTCGTAGTATACTGAACAACAGAGATTCAGAAACATATTTCTATGTTTCTGAAGATATAAAAACAGAATCGAGGTATGATAGCATTGGAATTTATTGATGAGGTGAAAGAACGCGCCAGACGCAAAAAAAAGACGATTGTCCTTCCGGAAACAGAGGATATGCGTACACTGGAAGCTGCTTCCCAAATATTAAAGGAAGAAGTGGCGAATCTGGTTTTAATCGGGAATGAAGATGAAATGATTAACAACAAAGCAAATCTGGATTTATCAGGAGCATCCTTTATTGATCCTGCAAAATCGGATAAGCTGGAATCCTACATAGAGCTTTTGGTGGAATTACGTAAAAACAAAGGGATGACAAAAGAATCAGCAAAGCAGTTATTGACGGAAGATAAGCTGTATTTTGGCGTGATGATGGTTAAGACCGGTGATGCGGATGGTATGGTTGCGGGAGCATGTCATGCGACGGCACAAGTTCTCCGCCCCTCATTGCAGATATTAAAAACCGCACCCGATACAAAATTAGTATCCAGTTTTTTTGTTATGGTTATCCCAAATTGTGAATATGGTGAAAACGGAAAATTTATATATTCTGACAGCGGGCTTTGTCAGAATCCAAATCCGGAGGAATTGGCGGCAATTGCGGGTTCGGCAGCAAAGAGTTTTGAGCTTCTTATCCAGGCGGAGCCGAAAGTAGCAATGCTTTCCCATTCCACGATGGGGAGTGCGTCCCACGAAGATGTGACAAAAGTAACAGAAGCAACGAGGATTGCAAAGGAGCTTTATCCGGAGATTAAAATTGACGGAGAATTTCAGGTTGATGCCGCTATTGTTCCGGAAATCGGGGCATCCAAAGCACCCGGAAGCAAAATAGCCGGGCAGGCGAATGTTCTGATTTTCCCTGATCTGGATGCCGGAAATATCGGTTATAAATTAACGGAACGTCTTGCAAAGGCTGAGGCATATGGACCGCTGACACAAGGAATCGCCCGTCCGGTGAACGATCTTTCGAGAGGCTGTACGGCAGATGATATTGTCGGCGTGATTGCCATTACGGCAGTGCAGGCTTAACCAAAAATCAACGGACAGCGGCGCAATGCTGCTGCTGCCGGTGTAATCATATGAAGCTGCACTCATATGAAACAGCAATCATGAAGAATCAAAACTATATAAAACAGCAACCATGTAAAATTAAAATCATATGAAATGATATCATGATATATAGAATGGAGAATACTATGAAAATATTAGTAATCAACTGCGGAAGTTCCTCATTAAAATACCAACTGATCAATTCGGATACGGAAGAAGCTCTTTCCGTCGGAATCTGTGAGAGGATAGGGATTGACGGAAGATTGAACCATACACCGGCAGGCAGGGAAAAAGTAGTGATTGAAGAAAATATGGAAAATCACGAAGTGGCTGTCAAGGTCGTACTGGATGCACTGGTAAATGAATCTTACGGGGTAATAAAAAGCTTGAATGAAATCAATGCGATCGGTCACCGTGTCGTGCACGGAGGAGAACATTTTGCCTCGTCAGTGATTATTGACCAAGAGGTCATAGAAACAATCGAAGATTGCAACGAGCTTGCACCTCTGCATAATCCAGCCAATTTAATCGGAATACGGGCATGTCATGCGATTATGCCGGACATTCCTAACGTTGCGGTATTTGATACCGCATTCCATCAGACAATGCCGTCAAGAGCATATATGTACGGACTTCCTTATGAATATTATGCAAAATATAAAATAAGAAGATATGGTTTTCACGGAACAAGCCACAGCTATGTATCCAAACGTACGATGGATATTTTGGGGCTTCCCCGCGATAACTCCAAAATCATCGTATGCCATCTTGGAAACGGAGCAAGTGTTTCGGCTGTTCTGAACGGGGAATCCGTTGATACCAGTATGGGACTTACCCCGCTGGAAGGGTTAATCATGGGAACAAGATGCGGTGATATTGATCCGGCAATTATTAATCATATCGCGAATACCGAAGGGAAATCCATTGAAGAAATCATGTCGGTACTGAATAAAGAATCCGGCGTGTATGGATTATCCGGCGGTATTTCCAGTGATTTCAGGGATTTACAAAAAGAAACGATTCATGGCAGCACAAAAGCAAAGCAGGCAATTGACGTATTTTGCTACCGCGTTGCCAAATATATCGGAAGCTATGCCGCGGCAATGAACGGCGCAGATGCCATTACCTTTACGGCAGGGCTTGGTGAAAACGACAGAAAGATAAGAACGCAGATATCTTCTTACCTTGGTTATCTTGGAGCGGAGATGGATGAAACTAAAAATCAGGTTCAGGCAGAAGAAGCCGTATTATCGACAGATGATTCCAAAGTAAAGCTTTTAATTGTACCGACCAACGAAGAATTGGCGATTGCGAGGGAAACGACGGCATTGTTATAAAAATTGGGTGTATGATAAATTAAAAAACGAATTAATAATACATATTATGTAAAAAACATGATATTCTTACGAATGAAAAAGAAATCCAAGAAATATACGGTTTGTATTAATCATGCTTGGACAACTTGTAATACTTCATTTTGCAGGTATCATGTTTTTTATACATATTTATGAAAAGAACGATATGAAACAGGAGGAAACAGGATGAAAGAATTTTTCAAAAAAAGTGGTTGTAAATCGTTTGCCGCTTTTATTATGATGCTTGTAATCATATTACGGTTTGTTTCAAGCGCAATCATGACAGAAAGTATCGTGGCAGAAAGCAAACCAGAACTTACCGCTGACCCTGCAAAAGAAACCGCATTTCAAAAAGAAGAAGTAAACCTTGAACAGTATACACTAAATGCAATGCCGGATATGGTTAAAAGAGAAGTGGAAAAAAACAGCGGACAACCTGTTGCTATTTCAGAAGACGGTGCCGAACATCTGAATACCGTAACAGTGGATAATGCAGACGGGTCCAAATCCCTTACGATATTTCCGTATGATGTCAAATATACCGACGGTAACAGGATTAAATTCATTGATGACAAAATAGTAAGTACGGCGGATCAAGAATATGAGTATCAGAATTTTGCCGGAAAGCTTACGAAATCCTTTTCCCAAAACCCGGAAGTGGGCATTGGACTTGATTATAAGAATTATTCGGTGGCGTTGGCACCCATGCTCCATCATGGAAAAATGAAAAGTTTGCAAAAAACAGGGATAAAAGATGTGTCCAAGGCGGCATTCAGAAAAAATGAAAACAGCGTCACGTATGACAATATATTTACGGATAACATTTCGATCAAATATACGTCAGTCCTGAATGGAATCAAAGAGGATATTATTCTTTCAAAGTATGAAGGAATCAATACGTTTTGTTTTACACTGAATACCAACGGTCTTGTTCCGGACATGCAGAAAGAAGATCAAACGTCAATTCCCTTGTGCGATCCCAAGACAAACGAAGTCGTCATGGCGATCGGTCAAATATTTGCTTATGATTCGGTTTTTCAATCAAAAAAGGATGATGGGACACACACTTCCGTCAATCACAAAATGACTTTAGAGAAAAGCGGGAAAGAAGATGAGTATGTATTAACACTGACGGTTGATGAGGAATTTTTGCAAAGTCAAAATACGGTATATCCTGTGACGATAGATCCGGCGGTTACCATCCCGTCAAGCTATATGCAAAACACGCAAGTTTACGAAAGGGATCCCACGTATCAGAACTGGTGGGGCAATACAATGTATGTCGGTCATGTACCCGTGGCAAAATACGGGGATATGCAAATGTTTATGAAGCTTACTAACATTTCCGATTATACATATATTTCACCTTCCGAGCTTACCAGTGTGACCTATAATATCTATGAATGGTCCGGGTTTACGGAACCGTCTGCGATAGATTTGTATAATCTCAAGTCGTCGTGGACTTATAATGGAATCAATTACAGCAATAAGCCGGGAACTTTGCCGCAAAGGGAGAGCAGCAAAAATTATCCGGATCCCAACAGAATTAGTATGTTTAATATTACGAGTCTGTTTGCGTCATGGTTGCGGTATCAGACCGGGGAAAGCGGCGGATTTACAAAGGATCGGGGGTTCTGCCTGAAATCGTATGCGTCCAATCTGAAATACCGGTGTTATTATACCGCTAACGATACCAGTAACCCAACGACAATTACGGTGAATTATCATGAGCATACCTCTGTGGAAAATGATGTCTATTATCTAAGAAATCTTCAGAGTGCCAGGTATTTGGATGCCGATACGGCATTAAATAATAACGTCCGGACATACCCGTTTAACGGGAATAAAAACCAACAATGGAGAATTGTACGCAATGCGGCTACCGGGTTATATAAGTTATACAACGAAATGCCGAAGTACAATGGGAAATGTTTGGAAATTGCGACACCCTCCGGTACGTCCGGTGTCGGTTTGATTGACGGCACTTCGGTTGGTGATTGGGTTTATTTCAGGTTGGTAAAAAATTCCGACGGCACTTACCGAATCGTATCGAATTACGGGAGTTTAAAAAACAGAGCATTGAGCAGCAATAGTTCATCTGCCTGCAATGTCAGTCCGTATACAGGGAGCAGCAATCAGAAATGGGTTTTGGTGAAGTTTAATTATCCTATGCCGGTTCTTTTACCGATTCATCAAAGCTTTGTTAATTTTTATGGTGCTGCGAATGCAGCCAATAAAGCCAAAGAAATATTAAGTAACGCAACGAAGGCTTATAAGAAGATGTGGGGGATTAATTTGTATCCGGTAGGGGTGCCGGTTATGCCGAGTACAGGAGCCGATGCCGCGCCTGATGTTACGGAGGAACTGATAACTTATTTGCCTAATAGGTATCGGGTGACTAGTAATACGGCATATAAACTAGTAGCCGGATTAAATTTTTTTCATGGCGGTGAGTCCTAT
>DBDL01000058.1:0-140 GCA_002293545.1 Lachnoclostridium sp. UBA933
AAAAAGTGAAAGGAATCATGAAAGTGATTGAATCGGTCAGCAAGGCTGAAAACATTAGACTCCCTGATGATATTGTGGATTTTTCATACCTGATGGCTAAAAATTTTCCTTATGAAGCGAAAACCTCGTTTCAAAGAGAT
>DBDL01000058.1:273-3757 GCA_002293545.1 Lachnoclostridium sp. UBA933
GGTTTCACGAATGCAGTTTAATTCCCTTGCAAAAGGGTTTGATTTCTGCCTCAAACCATTCCTGCATATGTTCCAATGAACGAAACATCTTTGGCGGTTTGTTTATTTTAACTCTCGCCCAATCGGCAATGTATGAAACATTACCGCCGCGTCCTGCATGGCTGTGTAAGTCACTTTTAGGGATTTTCTGCATTTCAAGTATAGAATTATTTTTTAAGGCATGTACAAAATCACTCCNNATACCGCAAAAATTATGAATTCAAAACATGGTATTTATATAAAGTCCGTATATACAAATTTATTGTTTCAGTCCTTCAAACAGCCTATAGGTACAACCCATACATCGTTTTTCAGTTGGAAAGCGTATTCTGTTCCGGTGAGAACCATTAGGAAAGATGGCGCAGGTGTTTTTGCAGTATCAATATTTTTGCTAAACTTGATAAGATTTTCTGCGGCTTCTTCAATTTGACCTACACCCATTTTGATTTCAATTGCTGCCCACCGTTCGTCTTTTAACTGCACGATTGCATCAACTTCATTGTTAAGCTGGTCACGATAATGATAAACCGAACCATCCAAACTGTCGGCATAAATCCTCAGATCACGTATACACAATGATTCGAATAATAATCCAAAAGTATTAAAATCACTGAACAGCTTTTTGCTGTCGGCACGAAGTGCAGCAGCGGCAATAGAGGGGTCTGTAAAATGCCGTTTTGCCGTTGAGCGGATTGCCCGTTTTGAGCGCAAATGAGGACTCCAAGCGGGCAGGTCTTCAATCACATATAATTTTTTAAGAGCGGATAAATAATTGTTGATTGTTTTTTCTGAACAATCCTCGTCATTAGAAACAAGGTCACGGAGTAAAGTTTGTGTGTTAGCCTGTGTTGAAACATTTCGAGAAATGGAACGCAATAGGGAGTAAACTCTGTCGGGATTTCTGCCAACATCATCAATACGGGACATATCCTGATTGGCAACAGCATCAAGGTAATTGTAAACCATTTTGAGTGCATAGGTTTCGTTTTTTTCGCCTACCGCTTCGGGCCATCCGCCACGGGTTAATATGAAAGCGATTTGTTCGATAGTAGTTTTGTTTTTGGAAAATATATCTTTCTTGCCGTCGAATAAATCTTTGAGTGAAATCTCGCCTGTGGATTCTCCCGATTCAAACAAGGACATAGTTCGCATAGTCATTCTACTGATACGCCCTGTGCCTGTATGCATATCTTTTGTATCAGGGGGAATAACCGAACCTGTCAGAATAAATTGCCCTCGTGCGTGTCGCTTGTCAACCGCAAAGCGAACAGCATTCCACAGAGCGGGAGCGGTTTGCCATTCGTCAATCAGTCTAGGCGTTTCACCCTCCAATAATTTTGATGGTTTTGTTCCCGCCAAAAGCCGATACTCCTCACCGTGGTCGGGGTCTTGCAGATACAAAATACTGGCGGCGGCTTCTTCTGCCGTACGTGTCTTTCCACACCACTTAGGACCGACAATCAAAATCGCCCCTGATGTTGCAAGCGCTAATTTTAATTTTTCATCCGCAATTCGTGGCAAATACTTTTCGTTCACAATGCACCTCCAATTTTAGTACATCATTATTATACATTGCTGATACCGTATTTGTCAAATAACCTTTACGGTATTTATCAAACAATAAATACCGTATTTGTCAATCAGTATTTATTGTATTCGTCGTACTATTGCGACTATAAAAATACAGATTATGAAGACTACTAATTCCCTATAAATACTGGAGTTCAAAAAAATGATATCTCCGCCCCAAAATAGAATGGGGGGGAGATATCAAAGGGGAGGATAAGTATTTCAATTTTTCATTGGTGTACAGGTCTGATACAGAGGGGGATTCTGTTATATCATCCCTGTTTAATAGTAGTATGAACGAAAAAAATGATCCTATACATTTTTTTTGCAATTTTTTTTTATTTATGATATGATTCAAGATAATGATTGAAAAGCATGAAAAATGCAACTTAAATGCAGCAGGAAAGGAACGGTGCCCATGTCATTATTAGAAGATTGGCGTGATTACGCCTACGGGGAAGAGATGGCAAAAAGTCCGAATTCACAAAAGTTTTGGGCTGATTATTATGAACTGGAAAAAGGAATTTATGCAAAGCTTCTCGAAAATCCGGAGGAAGTCGTAGAAGGGACGGTTGAGGAGTTAGCTGAAAAATACAATGTAAAGCTTTCAATGATGGTTGGATTTCTTGACGGCATCAATGAAAGTTTAAAACAAAGGAATCCCATCATGAAGATGGAAAAGGATACCCAGGTGAGTCTGCCGATTGAGCACGAAGAGCTTTACTATAATATGGTAGCAGCGAAAGCGGATTGGCTTTATGAATTGCCGCAATGGGATAATATTTTAACTCCCGAAAAAAGAAAAGAGTTATATTGGAAGCAAAAGAAATCCAAAACGATCCGAAATGATGCGAAAGTCGGCAGGAACGAACCCTGTCCGTGCGGCAGCGGAAAAAAGTACAAACAATGCTGCGGAAAATAATCATGGCGGAGTACCCCTGAGTGTTCCCCAAACACCGCACATACCATAAACCAAAAATATTCAGTATACATCTTATTTCATCCAAAGACAGTCCGGGCGATGTCCACTTTGTTCATAGAATACAAATGAATGCCGTCGACGCCGTGTGAAAGAAGCCCCTCCATTTGTTTTTTCGTATAATCCAGTCCTGCTTTTTTCAGATCGGCAGGGCTGTTCTCATATTTCCTGATGATATCATTTAAGTCTGCCGGAATGCCGGCACCGGAAAGGGATATAATAGTGTTTATCTGTGAAATGGAAGTAATCGGCATAAGTCCGGCACAAACCGGTATGTCTATGCCGGCAGTGCGTATTTGCTCAAGATAACGGTAAAAATTATCGTTGTTGTAAAATAGCTGTGTGATTAAAAAATCAACCCCTTGCTCCGTCTTGTATTTCAGATTCAGAATATCGGATTCTAATGTTTTCGCTTCCGGATGTTTTTCCGGATAACATGCACCGGCAATTGAAAATTGGTTCATGCGGTTAAGTGCCGAAATAAGGTCGGAGGCAAAATGAAAATATCTTCCTTCAAATTGCTCCTTCGTCATGTCCTTCGGACGATCTCCCCGGAGTGCCAGTATATTCCGGACATTACCGTTTCTCAGTGATTCAATATATTGCCGCAAAGAATCTTCGTCCGGTAAAGAAACGCAGGTGAGATGTGCCAGGGCTTCGATACCGCAGTCTTTTCTTATATAAGCGGCAATGTCTGCCGTACTGCGGCTTGTACTGCCGCCCGCACCATAGGTTACACTGATAAATGCAGGATTCAGCGTCTTGAACTTGTCTAATGCCGTATAAATTATCTGGATGTCGGATGTCTTTTTGGGCGGAAATACCTCGATTGAAAAAATCGGTTTTCCGGTCCCGAATAAATCTTTTATCATATTATCCCCATTCTTGCGCACGTAC
>DBDL01000058.1:3777-18473 GCA_002293545.1 Lachnoclostridium sp. UBA933
CGTATTTTGTTTCACACTATCCCCCGTTGAGTCATGATATCAACATAGTATATCGTATATTCTAATTTTTCGCAATCAATAGTATACCATATATTTTATAAAAGGCACAATAAATAATTCAAAATACCGCTTTTCATAAAAGCACCATAAAAACATCTGTAAACGCCGGATACGGGTAAACAAGTTGTAACAGAATATATGGCACGGAATATTATGTGAATAAAAGGTTGTTTCAATAAATTAAGAAAGAGGAGATAAAAAAATGTGTCGATGCCACGATGTAATTAGCTGTTGTAACCCTTGTTATACCGCTTGTACAAGTCATCCGCCTTGCTGTAAATGTCCGTGTCCGATTCCGCCGGAATCCTCGTGCTGCGGAATGCTGATTGCCAATGGAAACGGTGAGGATGTATGGGGAATTGCCGTTCTTACAATAAATATCCCTTTCGGGCCGACCATTCAGTCCACATGCGGCACGGTTGCCCATGGAACGGATACCTCTGATTTTATCATTACGGAAACCGGCGAATACGAAATTGATTATCAGCTGGCGGCACGGAACGATGCGGTCGGTTCCGGATTGCCAATCGAATTGTATGCCGATCTGCAAAGCAAGATTCAGGGTACATTGGACAGCATTTTGTTTACAGAACAAAACCAATTAAAGCATAAACGGATTATCGTGCAATTAAACGAAGGGGATGTACTATACTTACAAGGCAGACAGCCGATTGTCGGCGAAATGATATTTAATCAGCAAACCATTATGATATCAAAAATATGCGGACCGCAAAATTCCCCCGGCTGCAATTAAAACTTTACATTGCATTATTTTTGAAATGAGGTATACTATACCTAAATAAATATAAAATAAATGTTAAGCATTTATATGCAGAAAACATATGCAAGAACGGGGATTTTATGTATCAGGCAATCATTATCGGATGTGGATTTGCCGGTGCCGTTGCGGCAAGGGAGCTGGCAGAAAAGAGCGGAAAAAAAGTATTAATAGTAGATGAAAGAGGTCATATCGGCGGGAACTGCTATGACAAGTATGATGAACACGGCATTTTAGTTCATCAGTACGGACCGCATATCTTTCATACAAACAACACAAGAGTGTATGAGTATTTGTCGCGCTTTACCGGCTGGCTGCCGTACCGGCATGAAGTGGTCGGAAATATTTACGGAAAAAAACTTCCGATTCCTTTTAACCTTAATGCACTGGAAACGGTTTTCGGAGATCAGGCAAAGCACCTGAAAAAAATCCTTATTGATACCTTTGGGGAGGGCGCGCGTGTTCCGATACTGAAGCTTCGTGAGAGCGAAGATAAAGACCTTCGGATGATTGCCGAATATGTCTATGAAAATATATTTTTAAAGTATACAATGAAGCAGTGGGGACAGAAGCCGGAGGAGATTGATCATTCCGTATCCGGTCGCGTGCCGGTGCTGCTTTCTTATGATAACCGTTATTTTCAGGATGAGTACCAAGGGATGCCGGCGGACGGCTTTACACCTTTGTTTGAAAAAATGCTGGATTATCCGGGGATTGAAATCCGATTGAACTGTCCCGCAAAGGAAGTTCTGTCATTTCATCCGGATTCCGGACAACCGGTTACCTTTGAAGGAAAGCCATATGACGGAATGATTATATTTACCGGTGCGTTGGACGAGCTGTTTGATTGCAGGTACGGCAGGCTGCCGTACCGCTCTCTGGATTTTGAGTGGGAGCATTATGGAAAACCGTTTTACCAAAGCCATGCCGTCGTAAACTATACCGTAACAGAAGAATATACGCGGATTACCGAATACAAATACTTATCGGGGCAGTCGGATAAACCGGATACAACGATTATGAAAGAATATCCCCGCTCATACGGCGGTTTAAAGGGAGAAATACCATATTATGCGATTAATAACACCGCAAATCAGGCATTATATAAAAAATACCATGATATGGCGGAAAAAATACCGAATTTTTATGCCTTGGGCAGACTGGCAGAATACAAATACTATAACATTGACGCAATTATAGACCGCGTCATTACCTTTACAGAAGGTATCGGAAAGGAGCGTGCATGAAATTATTAACGGTAGCAATACCATGCTACAATTCTCAGGATTATATGCGCCATGCAGTGGAAACGGCATTGGTCGGCGGTGACGATGTGGAAATATTGATTATAAACGACGGTTCCGCAGATGACACTGCCAAAATTGCAGATGAATTAGAACTGCAAAATCCCGGTATTATTCGTGCCATACATCAGGAAAACGGAGGACATGGCGAAGCGGTAAATACCGGTTTAAAAAATGCCGCCGGGATTTATTATAAAGTCTTGGACAGCGATGATTGGTTTGACCGGGAATCATTGCTTAAAATACTGGATGTACTTCGGGAAATGGTACAGGAAGGGAAACTGATCGACATGATGATATCCAATTATGTTTATGAAAAACCAAGTATCCATAAACATAAAGCGATTCGGTATGCCAGTGCACTGCCCGAAGATAAAATATTTGGCTGGAATGAAATCAGACACTTTAAAATCAGCCAGAATATCCTTATGCATTCCGTCATATACCGCACGAAAATGTTAAGAGAATGTAAATTACTTCTGCCAAAGCATACCTTTTACGTAGATAATATCTTTGTATATACACCGCTGCCCAGTGTAAAAACGATTTATTATATGAATGTGGATTTGTACCGCTATTATATCGGCAGGGAGGATCAATCCGTAAACGAAAAAGTAATGATCGGACGGATTGACCAGCAGATTAAAATAAATAAAATCATGATTGATGCTCATGACTTAACAAAAATGCATAATAAAAAATTAAGGGATTATATGCTGAAATATCTGACCATGATGATGACCGTCAGTTCAATCTTCCTCATCAAAGAGGGATCGGAAGAAAGCCTGAAGAAGCGGACGGAGCTTTGGAATTATCTGAAAGAAACAAATCCCGGTATGGGCCGTATGGTAAATCGGTATGCCCTGAGCCGTCCAATGCAGTTTCGCGGGAAAGCCGGCAGGAAGATTGTAGTGTGGGGTTATTCGCTTTCAAGAAAATTCTATGGATTCAGCTAGGGTGTGTCTGAAAACTCAAAAACTTTTGATCATTTTATGCCCGGCAAGGTTTCGGTTTTCTTTGATTTCAGCAGTATTTGTACAAAAGGATACAGTACCGGAATCATAAGAAGAGCGGCAATGACATCAATGACGGAATGCTGTTTAATAAACATCGTAGACAGACAAATAAACAGCACCAGTATCAGGGAACCATGTTGTATCCATTTCCTGTTCCTGAAATACGAATGTTTTCTTATGCAAATATGCACGGCGGCAGAGCTGTAAACATGCATACTCGGACAGACATTGCTGGGAGTATCTATGGTTTGCAGTGCTTTGCAAAGAGCTGTAAACAGATTGTCGTGCGGATAAACTTCGGGCCGCAGATTAAGCGTGCTCGGCCAGAAAACATATATTAGGAGCGATAGGGTCAGACCGGATATCAACAATAAAGCAAACTCATAAAATTCACGTTTTTCAGATACACTTTTTGCTCCCCGCAAAAAGAAAAAAAGAACCGCCCCCAATAAATAAGGAAACCAAGCAAGATAAAAGATGACAAAGTATTCACAAAAAGGAATATAGTCATCAAGGCGCGAATGTATCAGTTGTTCGCTGATATCGGTCCTTGCCTCCAACAAGAAAAAACCAAGCAGGAAGAACGGAATATAAAGTAAAATGATGGAATGAGAATATTTTTTAGTGAGCAGCATTTTCTTATTTAACCTTTCGTAAAATTATCAGTAGGAGCAGCAGGTCTGTTCACGGCTTCTGGCTCATTTGATCCAGCAGTGAATGTTTCATGTCATATAGTTTTTTGGATAAATCGACATATACTTCCTGCGGATTGACGAAACGTCTGGTTTCTTCCCAAAGCGTACCCAGTTCTCTTGTACAGTAATCACGTATTTCCATAACTCCGGGGGATTCATACACACATTGACCGTTTATAAAAATAGGCTTTAATATTTCTTTCATACTATAAATACCGGGTGAAAGGAAGGTTTTTTTCCATGTGGCATTTGGATCAAATAAAAGGAGCGGATCGTCTTCTGAAAATTTTTCGTCCGCTAAAGCAATCAAATCCGCTTTAATTTTTCCCGATTCCCTGTCATAGATACGATAAACGGTCTTGTTGCCGGGATTGGTTATTTTAACAGGGTTTTCGCTTACCTTAATCTTTGGGGTAAAAGCTTCGTCGGTATCTTTTTGCCTTATGGCAGCAAGCTTATATACACCGCCGAATGCCGGAGTATCTTTGGACGTAATCAAATTTGTGCCGACTCCCCAGACATTGATTTTGGCACCCTGAACCAGCAGGGAATCAATTAAATGTTCGTCTAAATCACTGGAAGCACATATTACCGCGTCCGAAAGACCTGCCCGGTCCAGCATGGTACGCGCTTTTTTTGACAGATAGGCAAGGTCGCCGCTGTCCAGACGGATACCAAAAGTTTTTGGCAGATTTCCGGCACTGCGAAGTTCTTCAAAAACCTTGATGGCATTTGGCACGCCGGAATGAAGTGTGTCATAGGTGTCTACGAGCAAGGTGGTGTTTTGCGGATAAAGCTTTGCGTATTTACGGAATGCCGTCAATTCATCGGAAAAACTCATAATCCAACTGTGGGCATGTGTACCGAGTGCCGGAATGCCGAACTCCTTTGCACAAAGTACGTTGCTTGTACCAACACAGCCACCGATTACGGCGGCGCGTGCCCCAAGTATGCCGGCGTCCGGTCCCTGTGCCCTGCGCAAACCGAATTCCATAACAGCCCCGCCCCTAGCGGCATAACACACACGCGCCGCCTTTGTTGCAATTAAGCTTTGATGATTGATTAAATTTAATATGGTGGTTTCAATCAACTGCGCCTCCATAATGGGGGCAATGACCTTTACGATCGGTTCCATTGGAAAAATAACGGAACCTTCCGGAATGGCATAAATATCGCCTGTAAAATGAAAGCCTGCCAAGTAATTCAGGAAATCCTCATCAAAAAAATGAAGGCTTCTTAAATATTCAATGGACTCATAATCAAAATTCAGGTTTTTAATATAATCAATCAGCTGCGCCAGCCCCGCACAAATGGAAAAGCCGCCATTATCAGGGTTTTGACGATAAAATACATCAAATACAACCGTTTGGGTTATCTTATTTTTATAGTATCCCTGCATCATTGTCAGCTCGTAAAAATCCGTTAAAAGTGTAAAATTTCTGGTTTCCATATTCATCTCCTGTAATAAGGATTCCTCTTTCCATGTATAATGCGGTGTGATGGTTATACGGGGAATCCGATTGTCATATTAATATAATGCACTGATAAAAATATTTTGTCAAGGTGATTGTTCCGTGAGTTTTGCGGTTAGGGATTTCAGCTTTTGCAATCAAAGGTTCGTCTATTGACAACGGGAAAAGAACATGTCATACTATATAATGATATTCAGAGATTGTTTATCGAAATGGAGGGAAAGATGAATTTATTATCGAAAGAGAAGCTAAAAAAGGAAGACCTGCTCAAAGAAGAAATGAAAAAAGACATCAATAGTTATATGCGGCTTTTGTTCCGCAAGGATGTAAAAGAGGCAACCAAAAAGCAATTGTTTCAGGCAACGGCATTTGCAATTAAAGATAATATCATTGACAACTGGATGGAAACACAAAAACAGTACCTCGAAAAAGATCCCAAAATCGTATATTATCTGTCGATGGAATTTCTGACAGGGCGTGCGTTAGGGAATATCTTTATAAACTTAAAACAGGAAAAAATTGCTCGTGAAGTATTGGATGAGATTGGAGTGGATTTGGATGTTATCGAGGATCAGGAGCCGGACGCCGCGTTGGGAAACGGCGGACTCGGACGGCTTGCCGCATGTTTCCTTGAATCGCTTTCCACATTGAACTATCCGGCATACGGATGCGGAATTCGATATAAGTACGGGATGTTCAAACAAGTCATTGAAAATGGTTTTCAAAAAGAAGTACCGGATGACTGGCTGGCGGACGGCAATCCCTTTGAGTTAAAGCGTGCGGAATATGCCGTAGAAGTTAAGTTCGGCGGGTATGTAGCCGTTCGGAAAGGAGAAAACGGAAAGGATAATTTTGTTCAGGAAGGCTATCAGTCGGTAATGGCAGTTCCTTATGATTTGCCGATCGTCGGATACGGAAACAATGTTGTCAATACACTTCGTATCTGGGATGCGGAAGCCATCAATGTTTTCAGTCTGGATTCCTTTGATAAAGGGGAATATCAAAAGGCGGAGGAGCAAAAGAGGCTCGCAACAACGATTTGTGAAGTTTTATATCCGAACGACAACCACCGTGCGGGGAAAGAGCTTCGTTTGAAGCAGCAATACTTTTTTGTGTCCGCAAGCGTTCAGCGCGCAGTAAGTAAATATATGGAAAGTCATTCGGATATCCAAAAGCTTCATGAAAAAGTGTGTTTTCAAATGAATGATACGCATCCGACTGTGACCGTACCGGAATTAATGCGTATTCTGCTTGATGAGTACGGACTGAACTGGGATGAGGCGTGGGGTGTGACAACAAAGGCGTGTGCCTATACCAATCATACCATTATGGCGGAAGCGTTAGAAATGTGGCCGCTTGAAATCTTCTCAAGCCTGCTTCCGAGAATCTATCAGATTATAGAAGAAATCAACCGCCGGTTCCAATTAGAAATCAATGAAAAATATCCGAATGACCATAAAAAGATTGAAAAAATGTCAATTATCTATGACGGAAAAGTGAAAATGGCGAATTTGGCTATCGTTGCCGGATTTTCCGTAAACGGAGTGGCAAGACTGCATACCGAAATCCTGAGGAATAAAGAATTAAAGGATTTCTATGAAATGATGCCTTATAAATTCAATAACAAGACAAACGGAATTACGCAAAGAAGGTTTTTGCTTCACGGAAATCCGCTTCTTGCCGAATGGGTGACAAATAAAATCGGCGATGATTGGATCACAAATCTGTCGCATTTGGATAAATTGAGTATTTATGTGGATGACCCGCAATCACAGCAGGAGTTTATGAACATAAAGCACCAGAACAAAGTCCGGCTGGCAGAATATATAAAAGAGCATAATGACATTGTTGTGGACCCGCGTTCCATTTTTGACGTGCAAGTGAAAAGGCTTCATGAGTATAAAAGACAGCTCCTTAATATTTTGCATGTCATGCATTTATATAATCAGCTCAAGAAAAATCCCGATATGGATATCTGTCCGAGAACATATATATTCGGGGCAAAAGCTTCTGCCGCCTACAAAGTAGCCAAATTAATCATCAAGTTGATTAACAGTGTCGGCGAGGTCGTAAATCATGACGAATCAATTCACGGCAAGATAAAAGTAGTTTTTATAGAAGATTATCGTGTTTCCAATGCGGAGATTATCTTTGCGGCTGCCGATGTTTCCGAGCAGATTTCAACAGCGAGTAAAGAAGCTTCCGGAACCGGCAATATGAAATTTATGCTGAACGGCGCGCCGACTCTCGGTACGATGGACGGAGCGAATGTAGAAATCGTTGAAGAAGTCGGGATTGACAATGCTTTTATTTTCGGACTTTCATCAGAGGATGTAATCAGTTATGAGCAGGAGGGCGGTTACGACCCCAAACAAATATACAATACGGACGGGGATATCCGTGCGGTATTGACGCAGCTTGTAGACGGAACATACTCGCCGGAAAATCCGGAATTGTTCCGTGATATTTATAAATCCCTTTTGGAGAGTACAAAATGGGAGAATGCCGACCAATACTTCATTCTGAAGGATTTCCGTGCTTATGAAAATGCACAGAAAAAAGTGGACGCCGCGTACCGTGACGAAGTATCATGGGCGAGAATGGCGATGATGAATACCGCGAAATCCGGCAAATTCTCATCGGACCGTACGATTGAAGAATATGCACGGGAGCTGTGGCATTTAGATAAAGTAATGATTCCGACGCCGGAAAGAAATAGATAAATAAATATTTTTGGAAAGTTCAATGAATAAATCACCTCGCCGCGGGTCATACTGATGGTAGAGGTGATTTCATGTTTTATAAAGAAAAAGGATTTTATATTTCGTTAATGGCGGGAATTGTTGCGATTGTAGCATTTTCGGCTATTTGCCTAAATACAATAGGCAACAATTCGGGAGGGGATGAAGAACCTCCGATCCAAGATAACCTTTTGGCGTCGGCAACGACGGAACCGGTAGAAATTCCGGACATTCCGGTTGAACCGGATACCGAGGAAGTAGCAAAAAATATACCGGCTGAAACCAAAAAACCCAAGATAAAAGCAACGGAGAAACCAAAAACAGAAACGGCAAGCCGCCAGAAAAAAACGGACTTGATGCATTTTAATCAAGAAAACGGACTTTTATGGCCTATTACCGGAAATGTACTATTAACCTATAGTCCGGATAAGGTTATTTACTTCAAGACGCTGGCACAATACCGTACAAACTCCGCACTGATTATTGAAAGCGAAGTCGATGCAAAAGTAAAGGCAAGTGCCGACGGTATCGTAGAAAGTGTAGCAACAAATGAGGAAATCGGAACCGTACTGACAATGAATATCGGAGATGGATTCAGCGTTTCATACGGACAATTAAAAAACGTGAAATTGAAAAAAGGCGACTCGGTAAAAGAAGGTGACGTCGTTGGCAGGATTGCACAGCCGACCAAATACTATTCCGTAGAAGGCCCTAATCTGTACTATCAGGTAAAAAGCGGTAAGGATACCGTAAATCCAATGGTTTTATTGAGATAATTTCGACATGATTTACAGGAATAAAACAGCGGGAACAACCGTAACCGGACGTTCCCGCTGTTTTATTTCTGCCAATATCAGTGTTTGATGAAATGTTTTCTGTATTCGTGCGGAGTATTAATTTATTTTTGGTGTCAGTGTTATGTTTTTAATGTTGTAAGGCATGGATAAATTCTGAAATCCTACCGCAATCAGGACAGAATCTGTAATACTGGCGGCATTGGGCAGATCCTTATTAAATTTGACAGAGAATTTTCCATAGGTGTTATTCCCCAATCTTACTTCATAGTTTCCGTCTATATATAAATTCGGATTTGAACCGCTTATCCATTCTTTGGTAGAAAAATAGGATTGATCAGTCGGACCGGAAGGATTAGGTGCTACATAGGATGCGGCAAATTTAACATTGCCTGGGGAATTTGCTTTTGCCTCATAATTAATTCCGTCATAATCAGCCATACTTTTTCCTTCGGGCAACGTGAATTCAATAATAATGCCTGTTTGATCCCGAGCATTCGGAGGTGTTACCAAACAGGAATTATCAGTGGATTCCCATGCAAAAGTAGGAAGATCGCCGTATAGAGGTGATTTGCCTACCACCTTATTTTCCAAATCAGCAATAACCCCCTGATGCAGATTTCCGCTCTCGTCAAAAATATATCCCCCGTCACTGGCGACCTGCTGTATACTTCTTGTGACTTCTTGGGTTTGCATGTCCGGATTATCGGGATCTGCCCCGACAAACCCCTGTGCGGTAAAATCAGTTGCAAGATACGCATTGGAAAGACCGGTAATCACTGCCGTATATTGAATCACTCTTTCCTCACCGGATTTTCCGTTGTCGCTGTAAATCTTATTGTACTTATTATTTCCTACATTAACAACGGCTCTTTTTTCGCCGCCGTCATTGTATTTTAATATAATGCCATAATCAGCGGCGGCACCCGGATCGGTTACGGTAATCAAAAACCGGATTCCCTGCCCCCCGTTTTCATCATTTAACCGTATGGATGCTTTATCAAGAATTTCTACTGAAGTGACTGCCTGTGAAAGTGTGGGAAACACAAAAACTGCTACCATTGCTATTAGTGTAGCAAAAAAATACTTCGTATACTTAATCATTAATATTTGCCTCCTTTGTATATTATAATATTTCTCAATTTCACACCAAATGAAATTATTATACAAAATATTGCAATCAATCTAAGTATTATTGTATTACAAATTATCATGAAAAGAAAGGAGAATAATCAACAAAAAAGCAACTGCATTATTGTGCATGTTGCACAAAAATACTTATTACAACATAAAATTTATTGACATTTTTCACAAATGGATTTATACTAACAGTATATATGTTTCTCACACCGCCAGATAAATTATTACCTTTTTATTAGTTAATCATGAAAATAGTTTTATGAAAGGGGTAAAGATAAGATGAAAGAAATCTATGAAAGTCCTGAATTAACAATTACTTATTTTGAGTTATCGGATATTATCACTGCATCTGAGGGAGGACCGGGGGAGAACTTTGTTGATCCGGGGGACTTTGAATAATCTTATTAATGAATTACAAGTGTAATTTTGATGGGTAAGATTATGGATGCAGAAAGTTTTGAACCGGTCGATTCATATGAGGCAGCATGATTACGATACAATAAGGAAAAAAGGGGGCAAATCCCCTTTTTTCCTTATTCAGGGCATATGACTTTTTTATAAACATGCGAAAGTTTCATATGCACTTTAATAAAGTTTTATATCTACTTTAATGAAGAAACGATTAAGAAAAAGAAAATATAAAACACAAAAAGGAGGAAATAAAATGGCATTAAGAAAGGAGTTCAAAAGATTCATGTCATTGCTGCTGGCAGTAATAATGCTGTCAGCTGCATGGATGTACGCCATACCGAACAGGGAGTTGTCGGCAGCAAAAGTAAAAGCTGTCCCCCAATTAAATAAAACATCGGTTAATGTACTAATGAAAAAATCCGTCAAATTAAAGCTTAAAAAGAAGATAAAGGGAGCTAAAATCCGATGGAAGAGCAGCAAAAAGAAGATTGCAAAAGTCAATAAAAAGGGAAAAGTGACAGGGAGAAAAAAGGGAAATGCCAAAATTACGGCAACCGTTACCGTAAAAGGAAAGAAACGCAAATTAGTATGTAAGGTACGGGTAATTCAAAAGGCAAAAAGCATTGCGATTACATATAATAACGGAAAAACAGGAAAAAGCATTTCACTGAAGCAAGGGAATGCCGTGTCATTGGGTGTTCGTAAAAACCCAAGTAAATCGAATGATGTCGTTTCTTCTTGGAAAAGCAGTAATACGAAGGCGGTAAGAGTTGACAGGAAAGGCAGAATAACGGCTGTGAAACAAGGGAATGCCGTTATTACGGCGATGATGTTTGGTAAAGCTAAAGCATCCATAAGAGTAACCGTTACTGCCGGCGGGGTAATACCGACCGGAAATGAAACAGCGCCGCCGACCGGGACACCGACTGGAAACGAAACAGCACCGCCGACCGGGACACCGACCGGAAATGAAACGGCGCCGCCGACCGGGACACCGAATATAAATGAAATAAATGCTAAAATCACAGTTGTTGATAGTTTTTGGGAATCGTTTTTAGAGATTATAACATTCGGAATTTTACACGACGATGAACAGGAAGTACAGATAACGGCGGATTCACCGATTGGTATCAAGAAGATTGAATATTGTATCACAGCACAGAACGTCGGGATCGCTCAAATAGATACCTTAACATTTATCGAATACGATAACAATGATAAACCGGTACTGCAAAAAGGCACACAGAATATTGTCTATGCAAAAGTAACGGATAATGAGGGTGGTATTCTGTATATACGTTCAGACGGTATTGGAATAAAAACCGACGGCGGTGATTTGCCGACAGATGCTCCGACAGTAAAGCCGACAACACCTCCGACGGTGAAGCCGACGACACCTTCAACAGTGAAGCCGACAACACCTCCGACAGTGAAGCCGACAGTATCCCCGACGACCAAACCAACAGCAGTACCAACGCCGGGAACGCCGGGGCCAACCCTTTCACCGGTTCCAAGGTTTACACTGGTTGATTTTGAAGACCAAAGCACTGGTGCTGATTATCAATATACAGAAGGAGATGGGAAGCCTACAACAGTACGAATTGTTGCAGACCCCGTAAATACGGGAGGAAAGTCATTGCAGATAACGACAAACGACTACAATCAAGCGGCGGTTGTTCCGATTGAATTGCCATATGAGCTGAAGAATTACAAAACATTTTCATTCAAATTCCGCTTGTTGGACGGAGTGGACTTGAATGATAAAGAAATGTGCGTATATATTGCCAAATCGGCTTCGGCGTTTGTAAAATGGGGATTTGGAAACGGACCTACCGACGGGAATCAATTTGCCGCCAATTTAGTAGGACAATTGGAGCCGATTACATTTACGGATGAGTATAAGAACAAATGGACGGAGTTTACAATTTCGGTAAATCCGGATCAATCAATTCAGGATTTAAAAGGGAGCCTTGTCTTGGCAATCGGAGCGAATCATGGGAAAAATAAGTTAATGAGTTATCTGATTGACGATTTGGAATTCAAAATGAAAGATGATTTTAAACCGACACCGATTCCCCCGAAACCATCCGCACCGCAGCCGCCGTCAGTCGGAGCGGCAGTGACGGGTGAATACCGTAATCTGTTTAAAGAATTAGGCAAAACAGACGCGGAAATCAATGATAAGCTGGAGCAGACATGGGATCGATTATTCTATGGAAATGACGACGAAAAACTTTATTATCTTGATCCGACCGATCCCAATAAGGCTTATATTTACAATTCGGAACTGCAGTATAATGACGTTCGTTCGGAAGGAATGTCTTATGGCATGATGATGTGTGTTCAATTGGACAAAAAAGAAGAGTTTGACAAGCTTTGGAATTGGACAAAAACATATATGCAAAATGACAGAAATACCAGAGGGAGATGCCGGGGATATTTTGCATGGCAATGTTCTACAAGCGGTCAGAAGATAGATATCAGTGCCGCACCGGATGGTGAAATGTATTTTGTAACGTCCTTATTGTTTGCATCCAACCGGTGGGGGGATGGACAAGGCATCTTTAACTATGGAAAAGAAGCAAGACAGATTTTGTTTGATATGCTTCGGCGGTATCCCGGTACATTGGATGAGTGGGGGGACGGTTCACCTCCAATGTTTGACCTGAATAATTACCTGCCTGTTTTTGTTCCGTATGGAAATTCCGCTAGTTTTACGGATCCGTCTTATCAATTGCCTGCGTTTTATGAGGTCTGGGCAAGAGAGTTGGAAAAAGAAGAATACTGGGATGTATGGAGCGGAAACGAGGCAGAAGTAAATAATGATATTGAATTTTGGAAAAATTCAGCAAATGCAAGCCGTGAACTTTTAAGAAAAGCCGTAAATCCTACTACCAGATTAGGTCCGGACTACTGCGAAAATNNTCTCCTACTACCGGATTAGGTCCGGACTACTGCGAGTTTGACGGCAGACCCCGCGGAGGCGAACACGCAGATTTCAGGTATGATGCGTGGAGAATCGCAATGAATATCGGCATGGATTATGCATGGTGGGCGGAAGACCCGTGGCAGTTGGAATTTGCAAATACGATTCAATCATTTTTTAACAGTAAAGGTATCGGCGATTATCATAATAAATGGACATTGGACGGAAGAGAAGTAGAAGGGAACAATCATGCGCATTCGCCGGGATTGGTGGCATGTAATGCGGTGGCCTCATTGGCTGCCAGTGACAAGGTTGCGTGGGATTTTCTGGAAGAGTTTTGGAATACCGGTCTGACGGGCGGACAATACCGTTATTATGACGGATGTCTTTACATGCTCGGACTCCTGCATTGTACCGGAAACTTTAAGATATATACCTCCGATACGATAGTGCCCGGAGTGAAAAACTCATCCATTACTCCTGCCAGTGCCACTTTTGATAAAAAAGAAGACCTTCAAAAAGACATTGAAGTGACGATGACATTAAACGGGAATGAATTGGTGAACATATTAAACG
Source organism: Lachnoclostridium sp. UBA933 (assembly GCA_002293545.1). Lineage (GTDB taxonomy): Bacteria > Bacillota > Clostridia > Lachnospirales > Lachnospiraceae > UBA933. The sequence goes on from DBDL01000058.1 coordinate 17,691, forward strand.
GTTCCGCACCATTAAGAGTGAACACGGATTATTCGGTAAACGGCAGTATCGTTACGCTGAAAAAAAGTTATTTGGCATCACAGGAAAATGGTTCTCTGAAATTAACATTTGACTTTAGTGAAGGCGCGGATCGTACCCTAACCGTCACAATCAAAGAAAGTTCGGATATACCGCTGAGTACAGAGCATATATTCAGTTCCGGTTACGATACAGGTATGGTAAAATTTGCACTTAACAGCGGAACAGCTGCGTACTTGTCAGCCGGAGTTGGCGGCAAAACAGATGTCTTGGAGATTACACTGAATACAAAGCAGAATTATGAGGTGGTTGTGTTCCCGTTCAATATCGGAAGTGATAAACTATCGGATTATGCATCAATTGAAGTGGAATTGGCAGCATCAAACGGAAATGCAACATATAAGAATTTTTCGGCGTATGTGGCTCAGATTGGCGGTGCATTCAGTCATTGTGACAGCGGAACAAGCAACCTTAAGATTACGGGATCTTCTCGCGGATTGAACAACGGTTCCGAATGGCAATTGTGGTCCCAGCCATTAACACTTAGCGGAGGAGCCGAGAACTTGACAGGAATCATCGAAATTGCTTTTGGAATACCGGAATATACAGAGGCAGGATTGAAATATCAAATAAAAAGTATTAGATTAATTAAGAAGTAACGTTTTGAAACCAATAGCGGGATGACGGGACATGTCATTTTACTATTGGTTTCTTTTATTTGATGTGGAAGTTGATGCATGTTATATACAACGCCAAAATTCTTTG
>DBDL01000058.1:18521-18683 GCA_002293545.1 Lachnoclostridium sp. UBA933
GTTTTTTCCAGAAAAAGATAGACAAATCGAAGCCGCCGTAGTATAATGACTATATAAAGTGGGTGAGGTGTGCCCATTCATAGAATGTCTAACTGTTTTATGGTGAAAGGAATTGCCATATCAGCAAAACGCAACTGCGTTTTGAAACAAGGAGGTGATTGC
>DBDL01000160.1 GCA_002293545.1 Lachnoclostridium sp. UBA933
AACTGTGCCGATGTTCCTATTTTTTCCCGGAACATCAATTCCACTTCCTCCCACATCTCATTGGCGGCTTTTGTAATAGAATCCACCGGCTGAATATCCGACATAGAATCTTTTGTAATAAGCGAAGCTGATTTCCATAATATCTTCCCCGCTTCATTCATACCAATCGTAACTACCCCTAAGTTTGAACCGTGATCTCCGCTGCTCGTCAGCAAAACACCGTTTTCCACTTCATGGGTATTCAAATGGTCATGGGCGTCAATAATAATATCAACCTCATTCCCCAATTCTCCGGCAAGCTTTCTGCATTCCTCCCTGCCGGCATGGGCAACCCCGATAATGATTTCCGCACCCTCTCCCTTTAACTTTGCAATCGCTTTCTGTGCTTCTTCTTTATAGTCAGCAAAATTCAGGGTATCTACAAAAAGTGGATTTGCCGTAATCGGTGTTTCCATCGTACTTAATCCAAAAAGTCCGACTTTTACACCATCTGCCGTCTTTATGATTGTATCAGGCAGAAAGGAGGAATAATCCGCTTTTTTCTTAATGTTGGCACTGATGATTTCAAATCCGTTTTCTCCGGATTTTGCCGTTTCCGCCAATTCTAAAAGCCGTCCGCTTCCATAATTAAAATCATGATTTCCCGGAACCATGACGTCATAACCTGCCATTTTCATTAATTCGATAATGTTCTCTCCCCGATTGATTCCCGCAATCGGCAGTCCGTGCAGTGTATCCCCCGCATCAATCAAAAGAGAACCGGGCATATCTTCTTTCATTGCCGCAATTTTATCAATCCCAATCATCCCGTCATTGTTCGGGTCGGGAAAAACCCTGCCATGGGTATCATTTGTGTGTAAGATTGTTATTTGTTTTGTTTCCGCATTTACCTTAGCCGGTATCAATGCCGTGAAAAATACAATAAAGAATAGTGCTGTGAAATATAATAAAACCTTTTTGTTTTTTTCCAGTATGCAGCTCATCATACGATAAAATCCTTTCTTTTGTTTTTTTTATTATATCATACTTAAAATGAATTGTATCATAAAATCATGTCATATTCCGTTTGCTTCACGAAAGGACTGAAAATCGGCATTAAAAAAGCGGGCGGCTGAGGAACGCGCCCGCTGAAGTTTGCCCTGCAAACTTATTACATCGCTATATCTGTGGCTTTGCAGTCCGTCCATACATTTGTTCTTCCGTCACTGGAAGATACAAACAGATTTACATCACAAATACTCCACAACCCTGTTGCCGGATCTTGCTGGCGGATGCGCGTAACATGAAATTCATTGGAGCGGCCGTATACTTCCGAATCAATCGTAACCGGATTCGTGGCAAATGTCGTATTGTCCCAAGATGAAGAATCCACACCGCCGGCATCAAACTGCGCAAATTTTTTGACATCCGCTAACACCGTCCCGGAAGCTGCTCTTAACTGTACCCTGACAGTTCCCGAACTCAGATTACTCACTGTATATATCAAGTTGCCGACCTGTGTGCTCATTGTACTTCCGGCTGCGGAAAGATTTCCGCTTGTCATATTGACTCCCGGCCGCAAATTGGGTGATAAGAAACTGTCATTTTTATTTGTCACTTTTAACACATAGGAATTTGGTCTGTCCTCGCTTACACTGATTGTCGGAGAAAACCCCTCTGCCCCGGTCGGTCCCTGTAAGCCTTGTACCCCTTGTGTGCCGGTCGGTCCCGTAACTCCTTGAATTCCCTGCGGTCCCGTCGGTCCCTGTGAGCCTTGTATCCCCCGTGCGCCGGTCGGTCCCGTAACTCCTTGAACTCCCTGCGGTCCGGTCGGTCCTTGTAAGCCTTGTATCCCTTGTGCGCCGGTCGGTCCCGTAACCCCTTGAATTCCCTGTGCGCCAGCTTCTCCTGCGGGTCCCTGCAGCCCTTGAACCCCCTGAATTCCTTGCGGACCAACTTCGCCGTCAGCCCCGGCAGGTCCTTGCAATCCCTGAATCCCCTGCGGTCCCGTCGATCCTTGTGCTCCGGTTGGTCCGACAGTGCCTTGCAACCCTTGAATTCCCTGTGCCCCGGTTGGTCCGGTCTGCCCGGTCGGTCCGGCAAACCCTTGCGGTCCCTGAACTCCTTGCGGACCGGTCGCTCCTTGTAATCCGGTCGGACCAATCGGACCTTGTAATCCTTGAACCCCTTGCAAACCCGTCGGTCCTTGCACCCCGGTCGGACCAATCGGACCTTGCCGCCCCTGAATCCCCTGCGGACCGGTTGCTCCGGCGGCGCCTCCCGGACCGGTTTCGCCAATCGGTCCCCGTACCCCCTGAATTCCCTGAATCCCTTGCGGACCGGTTTCCCCAATCGGACCGTTTTTCCCTGCCGGTCCCTGAATCCCTTGAATTCCTTGCGGACCGGTTATTCCTTGCGGACCAGCTATTCCGGGCGGACCGGGCGGTCCCGTCGGTCCGGTGCAGCCGTTACAGCACTTACCTCCTTCCGTTTCCCGGCAATGACATAAGTAAGCCGGATTTTCACATCTGTTACTGTAGAACATGAATCACTTCCTCCTCAAAGTCACTTATTATTAATATTATATTCATTGGAACCTATTTATGACTTGACAATTCGCTTCTTTATCAGTATATTAGAAATTGCTAACATGCTAATCAGAAAGGATGTGCTTCTATGGAGGAAAAAGCGAAGCAAATGGCAGAACTTCTGAAACTCCTTGCCAATGAAAACCGTCTGCTTATATTTTGTGCGTTACTACATAAACCAATGACTGTCAGCGATATCGGAAAGAGAATACCAAATATCTCGCAATCTGCATTATCCCAGCATTTATCCCTGTTAAAGGCTCACGGCATCTTAGATTATCAAAAAATCGGGCAGAACATTATTTATTCTATTTCCGATTACCGGGTTGTGAAGCTGATAAACGTATTAGATGAATATTATTAATCTCAAATACTTTAAAACAGAGCATCATTTTTTAGGGCATCCGTGATATTGGTCTGTTTTATTTGCTTACTTCCGATAAAATATGAAATTCCAATTGCCAAAAGGACAAAGCATGTAAAAGCAACGGTACTGAATACCGGAAGTCTTTCCATAAATTCGCTTATTTCCACTCCGCTTCTGTTGACGGCAAATAAGATAAATACCGCATTAAACGGAATACTGAGCAGTATCGGTTTCACTCCGATGATCAGCATTTCCACGCCGAACATTTTCATGATACCATTTGGCGTAAGACCAATCGACTGATATCTTGCAAACTCCCGTTTGCGCTGAAAAACAAATCCCAATGTATTGGCGAACACATTGGCAATCCCAATACAGGCAAGGAGTACACAGACAGCACCGATTATTTTCCGGTAATAATCATAAATTTCAATATTCCTCTTTTCCGCATCCGGACGGTTTTCCACCATATAATCATAGTTACTGCCAAGCATTGACACGGCTTTCTTTTCAATCTCCCCAATCCCGGCGTCCGAATCCGTCTGTATATTGATGTACATTGTTTTTTCCTTGAGAGGAATACTGTTTGATATTCTTTGGTAGGCAGTCAAAGGCATAATCTGGACAACACCGTATTTATTATATTCTTCCCGCAGATTGGGTACGGTTTCCGAATACGCGGCAACGGTGATTTCCGCTCCGGTCCCGTCCCTGTTCACCCCGCCGTCAAAACCCCCTTTTTCCGGATACAGCGTCATTTTCATCCCTGTTTTTTCCGTAAGAAACGGGATATATTTTGCACTGTAGAATTTACTGCCTATGCTGTCCCATATCGTATTGATGAGCACNNGTATTCCGGGTTTATTTCCTGAATCCCTATACTGCCGGCATACCGGAAAAAGCTGTTATCATCCAGAATAACCGTTTGCACTTCTGCCCAATACCCGTTATCCGTTATTTTTTTTGCGGAACTGTTCAGCGTATGATATCCTCCGAGTTTTTTTACCTCTTCACTCATTGCGTCTTCCCCGATAACAGTATAAGCCGTACTCTTCTGATAAGCGGAACAGTCGGAAACCCCGTCAATATTTCTCAATCTATTTATAAAATCCGTATCGTTCCCGCTGGGATTTTTTATCTCTATCATAATATCCCATGCGTCTTTGTATCGTTCGACAAAGGTATGACCGACACTGATTTCGGATATTGTCATGAAATTCAAAAAGAAGGTCAGCACCAAAAAGGAAACGGTCAGACATACCGTTGCCGTTCGGAAGGCTTTTCTCCTTGTATATAGGGACTTTCGCGACAGCTCCCCTTCCATCCCGAATACAGCGGAGGTCAAACGGAATTTTTTCATCTTCCCTTTGTATGTTTCCGTATCACCTCTTATCGCTTGCAGCGGTGTTATTCTGCTTAATTTCCTTGCAGGGAGCCACGCCGAAAGAAATACCGTAACAAAGGAACATCCTATTGTGAATAAAAATAACAGATAATGATACTCAAAAACACTCTTTGTTATTTGCAGTTGTTCCGTTATCGTGTTCCCGTATTCAAGAAAGCCGATACATAAAACAATTCCCAATACGGTCCCCAACAATGCGGGAACAACACTTAATATAAAAGCCTCCTGTAATAATACTGTCCGCAGTTGTTTCGGCGCCGCTCCGATGCTTTTCAAAATACCAAGCTGATGTATACGCGAGTTCATGGAAAACCGGAATGCGTTTTTGATAATCAATACCAAAGAGAAGCAAACAAGGATAAGGATAAATAAATAAAAGAATACGATTAACGGCGGGTCTTTCTTTTCTTCCGGTGAAAATATAAAATATTTTGTCAATAAATCCCTGTGATATTCTATACTCGTTTCACTGATATTCAACATCCTTGCAATGTCCGGCATATCATTATATACTTCCGATATCTCTTTGAAATAAACCTCTGTCACCGGAGGGTCTGACAAAACAATCACCTGTTCCGCATTGGAATAAATCCGTATTTTTTGAATCTCCGGCTCCGATAACTTCTTTGTGATACGTGCCTGCCAATCCCCGTCTTTTTCAATCACACGCCTGATATCATCCTTCCACATATTGTAAAACAAACTGCTCAGCATTGATATAAATAGAGCGGCAACGAAAACGGCAATCATAATGGAGATACTTACGGCTTTATTTTTTTTCACATACTCAAATGAATAATCTTTCCACATATGCCCTACCCCCTTCCGCCTGTTTCGATACCGTTCTTTTGATCCGATATGATTTTACCGTCTTCCAATACAAGAATCCGTTTTGTTTCCAATGCGATATTCTCGTCATGTGTAACAAGAAGGATGGTTTGATTTAGTTTTTGATTTGAGATTTTTAATAAATCAATGATTTCCATTGAATTCTTCCGGTCAAGGTTTCCCGTAGGTTCATCCGCCAAAAGAATTGCCGGACGGTACAGCAGTGATCTTGCAATGGCTGTCCGCTGCTGCTGCCCTCCCGAAAGCTCATGCGGTAAGCTTTTTAACTTGTTTCTCAAATTGAGGGTATCCACAATCTCATTAAAATAACCCTGCTCCGGTGTCCTTTTATCCAGCTTCATCGGAAGCAAAATATTTTTCTCAACCGTAAGCGTCGGAATCAGATTATAAAACTGATAAATCAAGCCAACCTTTCTTCTCCGGAAAATAGCAGACTTCGTCATATTCAACATCGAGATATCCGCATTTTCAATCAATATTTTTCCGGAGGACGGCTGGTCAACATTTCCAATCAAATGAAGTAATGTCGATTTACCGGAACCGGAAGCTCCGGTAACAGAAACAAATTCTCCGGCTTCCACCGACAGATTTACGTCATCAAGAGCTTTTACCGGATTTTCTTTCCCACCGTATGTTTTGGTAAGCTTTTCACATCTGAGAATTTCCATTCGATTCATCTCCCTTTCGGTGATACCGGCGCCGGACCTATGAATACTGTCCGGCGCCGGTATGTTATTCATATTAAGAATAGGATAACAGAGTAAAGTGACATCTCAGTGACAATAAAAACAAACGATAAACCTAGCCCCTCCGCTATCCGTATTTTCAGCGGAGATAAATCCGTTCTGTCCCTCTATGATTGATTTTGCCATAGACAAACCGATTCCGGTTCCCTGTCTTTTATTTCCTCCGCCCGTAAAAAAACGCTTAAATAAATAAGGGAGTTCTCTTTTACCGAACCCTTCCCCGTCATCCGTAATAACAATTTCCGTATAGAGCGGATTTTTATCATACGCAATCCTTAGCACTCCTTCCTCCGGCATATGCTCAATACAGTTTTTGAACAGATTGATAAATGCCTCCGTGCTCCAATCCAAATCTCCGATAAAATATATTTCCGGGTTGTTCGTCATTTCAACTGCAATCTTTTTATTTCGTATTTGCTCCTCCAACGATTCCAATGATAATTCCAGTAAGGTATAGACATCCACTTTGTTTTTCTTATATTCCAATACACCGGAATCTATTTTGGAAATCGTCAGCAGGCTATCGGTCAAATAATTGATTTTATCAATTTGAAATTTCAGCTTGGTCCTTTCATGACGAAAGGATTCTTCATGATTTTGCTGTACGGTCAATGACATGGAGGTGATCGGCGTCTTAATCTGATGGGCAATATTTGCTAAGCTATCCGCATAATTCCTGCGTTCCTGCAATGCCTTTTCTTTTGTCCGTTTCATTTCTGTCATTGTTTTTGACAGTTCATCTTCTAAAACCGAAAACTCATCCTCCCTGTCTGTTAAAACCGTCATTTCTTTTCCTCGATTTGCTTTCACTAAGGCTTCTGTTATCGAGCGTATCCGATATCGGATTCTCTTTTTTATCAATGCGAAATAAAGTATAACAAGGATTATAAAGAATGCTATACAGCATACGGATGAAATAACGGCAGTATTCCGGTAGGGATTCCAAAAATCTATACGACGGAACCCATACTTTTCTAAAAGATATTGATTTCCGGACTCTTGCAAATCCCTTTGGCTTTCGTACTCACCCGTGCTTTCCGATTGTTTTATATATCCCATGATTGTTTGCTCATCCCCAGGGGATTCCTTGACCAAAAGCTCTGCCAGAGCAGATATCCATGCATATTGTCTTTCGGCATAGTGAAATGACAGCACCAGATTGGTAACCATTACGCTGATTAGGATTACCAAAAGAATCACAACGATAAAATAGGTTAGAGAAGTTCTTTTCCTGATTTTTTTCATATCTCCTCCATACGATATCCAAAGCTGCGTATCGTCTTGATATACTCCCGATGAATCAGCTTTTCCCTCAATCTTTTCATGGTAACTGTAAGCGTATTGTCATTGACAAAATTCCCGTTGGCGTCCCATATCTTCTCCAGCAGAACCTGCCTTGTCACCGTCCGGCTCTTATTTTCCATCAGAATAACTAAAAGCTGATATTCCAACGCGCTCAGCGCTAATTCTTTTTCATCATCCATGACAACATGTTTCCTTTTGTCCAATGAAATCATCCCGCAGGTCAATAAATCAGCGGTTCCGTTTGAACGGCGCAGCAAGGCATTGATACGGGAATACAGCACTTCCAAATCAAATGGTTTCGTTATATAATCATCTGCACCGATACGAAAACCTTCCACGATATCATTTACCCTGTCCTTGACCGTAACGAAGATAACAGGCAGTTCCGGAAGACGGCTTCTAATCCACCGGCATAACCGTTCTCCCGATCCGTCCGGCAAATTACAATCCACCAGAACCAGTATAGGAGTTTTCCGGCTTATCTTATTTTTTGCTTCGGAAACCGTATCCATTGTTATTACCTCATACCCCTTATCATACAAATACATACGGACTTCCCCGGCAATACTTTCATCATCTTCAATATAGTATACCAGATTCATTGTAATCGCTCTCTTTCTTTATATGAACTGTCTGCTTTTGGATTACTGTATTTACGATGCAGCCTGCGAATTTTTCAGCTATACTCTTTCTAAAAAAGATAAGGGACTGCCTGTCGGAATCAGCCCCTTATACCTCATATCATATTCTTAACTTAAATACCTGCTTTTTGCGCAAGTGCTTCATACTTGATTTTGGCATCTTCTGCCGCTTTCTTAAACAACCTTTCGGCACGCTCCGGATTGGAACGGGAAAGTCTGTTGTAGCGGACTTCGCTCAGTATAAACTCCTGATAATCCGCAGTCGGCGTCTTGGAATCTAATTGGAAAGGATTTTTCCCTTCTTCCTCCAGACGGGGATCGAAACGGAACAAATGCCAGTAACCGGCTTCTACCGCTCTCTTCTCTTCTGTCTGTGCGCCTTTCATACCGCCTTTGATCCCGTGATTGATACACGGCGCATAGGCGATAATCAATGACGGACCCGGATAAGCTTCTGCTTCAACAAAGGCTTTCAGCATCTGCTGCTGATTGNNTTGTGCCACATAGACATAGCCGTAACTCATTGCAATCGCCGCAAGGTCTTTTTTCTTGACATCTTTTCCTGCCGCCGCAAACTGTGCGATTGCGCCGGTCGGTGTTGCTTTCGAGGACTGACCGCCTGTATTGGAGTATACTTCCGTATCAAATACCAGTACGTTTACGTCCTGACCGCTTGCCAATACATGATCCAAGCCGCCGAAACCGATNNTAAGCCCAGCCGTCACCGCCGAGAATCCATTGCGATTTCTTTGAGGCAAAATCCTTGTTTGCCAAAATGAACTTACGTTCCTCCTTGTCACAGTCACAAGCTTCCAATGCCGTTATCATCGCTTCTGTCGCTTTGGCATTGGCACCGCTGTTGTCTAATGTATTCAAATAATTTTCGACTGCCGCTTTTACATCGTCTTTTTTTGTATCTTTCAATAATACTTCCGCAGCCGCTGCAATTCGTTTTCTCAACGCTCTCTGTCCAAGCTCCATACCGAAACCGTATTCCGCATTATCTTCAAATAATGAGTTTGCCCAAGCAGGTCCTTTGCCCTGATGATTCACCGTATACGGTGAAGCAGGGGAAGAACCGCCCCAGATGGAGGAACATCCGGTTGCATTGGAAATATACATCCGGTCGCCGAACAATTGCGTCATTAATTTCGCATAAGGGGTTTCTCCGCATCCGGCACAAGCACCGGAGTATTCCATCAGCGGCATCTTATACTGGCTTCCCTTTACGGTTGTTTCACTGAATTTCTCCAGTACCGCCGCCGGTGTGTCGATGGATTTTCCGTAGTCGAACATCTCCTGCTGTGAAATTCCCTCGTCATACGGAACCATTTTCAAAACGTCGTTTTTCTTATTGCCGGGACAAATATTGGCACAGGAACCGCAGCCGGTACAGTCTACCGCGGATACGCCGATGGCAAATTTCATGCCCGGTACGCCTTTTAAGTCAACCGCAGTTCCATCCGGTGCTGCCTTTGCGGCTTCTTCATCCAGAGCAATCGGACGAATCGTCGCATGAGGGCATACATATGAACAGAAGTTACATTGGATACAACCCTCCGGATTCCATTTCGGAACATCAATTGCCACACCGCGTCTTTCATATGCCGCGGAACCGGACGGTAATGTTCCGTCTGCATATTCCGTAAACGCCGATACCGGAAGTGTATTTCCCATTTGTGAATTGATGGCGTTCTGGACATTATTTACATAATCTACAACGTCTTTGCGGTTTCCTGAAATTTCATCCGTCAGTTTTTCTTCCCCGCAGTCTGCCCACTCTGCCGGAACGTCAACTTTTGTATAACTGGTTGCTCCGGCATCAATCGCGTCGTGATTCATTTTTACGATAGCTTCTCCCTTTGACGAATAGGAGGCGGTTGCCGCATCTTTCATATACTTGATTGCATCTTCTTCCGGAATAATATCCGCCAAGCTGAAGAATGCCGATTGCAGAATCGTATTGATACGTCCGCCAAGCCCGATTTCCCCTCCGATTTTAAATCCGTCAATGGTATAGAACTTGATATTGTTCTTTGCAATATAAGCTTTTACCTGTCCCGGAAGATTCTTTTCGATTTCCTCTTTACCCCAGCTTGTATTCAGGAGGAAAACACCGCCTTCTTTTATATCCTGAACCATATTGTACTTATGTACATAGGCAGGCATATGGCAGGCGACAAAATCCGCTTTATTAATTAAATACGTAGACTTAATCGGCTCTTTTCCGAAACGAAGATGAGAAATCGTTACACCGCCGGATTTCTTGGAATCGTAGTCGAAATAAGCCTGAGCATACATATCCGTATGATCCCCGATAATTTTAATTGAATTTTTATTGGCTCCGACGGTACCGTCTGAACCCAGACCCCAGAACTTACACGAAATCGTACTTTCCGGTGTGGTATCCTGATTTTCTTCCCGCGGCAGGGAAAGATTCGTTACGTCGTCTACAATACCGATTGTAAATCTTTTCTTGGACTGGTTGCGGTAAACGGCAATCACGTCCGCCGGTACGGTATCTTTGGATCCAAGACCATAACGTCCCGAATACACTTGTATATTATGGAATTTGGTATCCTTTAATGCGGCAACTACATCTAAATATAACGGTTCGCCATAGGCACCCGGCTCCTTTGTCCGGTCAAGAACCGAAATGGTTTTCACCGAATCCGGAATGGCGTCTATCAGATGCTCCGCACTGAACGGACGGAACAAACGTACCTTGATTAAGCCTACTTTTTCACCGGCCGCATTCATATGATCCACGGTTTCCTCAATCGTATCGCAAACCGAACCCATCGCAATGATAACTTTTTCAGCATCCGGTGCGCCGTAATAATTAAACAGCCGATAGTTGCTTCCGATTTTGGCATTTACTTTATCCATATAATCCTGAACGATTTCAGGAAGTGCTTCATAATAAGAATTGCTTGCTTCTCTTGCCTGGAAGAAGATATCCGGATTCTGTGCCGTACCGCGTATCACCGGATGTTCCGGATTCAAGGCGCGTTTTCTGAATGCGTCTACTGCGTCCATATTGCACAAATCCTTTAAATCTTCATAATCCCATATTTCAATTTTTTGAACTTCGTGTGATGTACGGAATCCGTCGAAAAAATGCAGGAACGGAACCCGGCCTTCAATTGCCGCCAAATGTGCGACTGCACCCAAATCCATAACCTCTTGTACATTTCCCGAACACAGGAAAGCAAACCCCGTTTGACGGCATGCATAAATATCCGAATGATCTCCGAAAATAGACAGGGCATGGCTTGCCAAAGCTCTCGCCGTAACATGGATCACCCCCGGCAACAATTCTCCCGCTATTTTATACATGTTCGGTATCATAAGCAAAAGACCTTGCGATGCCGTATATGTCGTAGTCAGCGCACCGGCTTGAAGGGAACCGTGGACTGCTCCGGCCGCTCCTCCTTCCGACTGCATTTCCGAAAGCATAACTTCCTGACCAAAGATATTTTTCCTTCCCTGTGTCGCCCACATATCCGTGAAGTCTGCCATCGGTGAGGATGGTGTAATCGGGTAAATTGCCGCCACTTCCGTAAATGCATACGAAGCGTGCGCCGCCGCCGTATTGCCATCCATCGTTTTCATTTTTCTTGCCATTGTTTCGTCCTCCTTTGAACTCTTGTTTCCACGTTTACCATTCTAACACTAACAATTTAAAATGTAAAGGCAGAAAAACTTAGGTTTTGATACATTTTTTACTCTCGGCTATTGACATTATGTCATAAATATGATATTGTATTTTTGTATTAATGAACTAATACACCAAATTATATAAAGAAAGGAGTTTTCTCATGTCTTGGATATTATCAAGTGACCGACCAATTTATATTCAGATAGAAGAATTGATTGAAAAACGTATTTTGTCGGGTGAGTATAAGCTCGGTGAACGTTTTCCTTCTGTGCGTGACTTAGCAAATGAAGCTGCCGTCAATCCGAATACCATGCAAAAAGCCATGCAGGAATTGGAACGAAAAGGTTTGATTATCAACAACCGAACGCTGGGCCGAACCCTTACCGAAGATTCCTCTCTGTTGGAAGATATGCGAATCAAGCTTGCGAAAGAACACTACCGTGTCTTTATCAATGAACTGAAAAGTCTTGGTTATTCCGACAAGGAGCTTGTCAAATTTATTAATGACGAATGCCGTAATGAGAATAAACTGCTTTCGTGATATAATCTTAACAGGTATGTTTCACAAACCTCACTCTGTAAAAGGAAGTTTTCAAACAATAATATGAAGAAAGGACATATGTATGAACAACATTATATTAGAAGCCAATCATATTGCAAAACGCTTCGCTTCCACACTTGCCCTGAATGATTTTTCCGTTACACTGGAACGCGGAAAGATTATCGGACTGCTCGGTCCGAACGGCAGCGGAAAAACAACGATGTTAAAAATCATCAACGGTCTTCTGGTCCCGGACCAGGGTACTGTCAAAATTGCGGGGAATGCCCCCGGAACCGAATCCAAGCGAATTATTTCTTATCTGCCGGACAAAAACTATCTTACCAATTGGATGAGCGTTAAGCAGCTTATCAATTACTATGCGGATTTTTACACGGACTTTGACCGGGAAAAAGCTATGGATATGCTGAAAAGACTGGGATTGTCCGAAGACATGAAATTCAAGACCATGTCTAAGGGAACGAAAGAAAAAGTACAGCTCATCCTCGTAATGAGCCGGAATGCCGAACTCTATTGCCTGGATGAACCAATCGGCGGAGTTGACCCTGCGGCAAGAGATTATATCCTGCATACAATTCTCAGCAACTACAGCAAAAACGCAACCGTACTTATTTCAACACATTTAATTGCCGATATTGAATCCGTACTGGACGACGTCATTTTCATACAGAACGGCTCACTTCGTCTTCACGCCAGTGTCGATCAAATCCGCGAAGAGAAAAATATGTCAATTGACTCATTATTCAGGGAGGTATACAGATGCTAGGAAAATTATTAAAACATGAATTTATTGCTACCGGCCGTATGTACGTTCCTGTTTTTATCGGAACATTGATTCTGACCCCATTGCTTGCTTTGCTAATCCGTTTTTCGGATATCGGTGAGGAATCAAACATCTTTAATATGTTTTTGGCCTTATCCATATTCGGATATATCATGATGTTACTGGCTGTATTTATTTCATCCTTAATCTTTGTCATTATACGGTTTTATAAATCAATGACGACTGAGGAAGCTTACCTGACTTTTACATTGCCGGTTAAAACATCAAATGTTATTCTCTCCAAGCTAATTCCGGCAGTGGTATGCATGGTATTATCGTTTGTTATATTCTTAATATCCATCTTCCTCTTTACATTGATTATGGGAGCATTGACACCGCACACTTTTTCGGATTTCTGGAGAGGTTTCACCGAAGCATATCCTTATATGGAGGATTACAGTTCCACTTTTATCTCGATGATTCTTGTCACGATACTATCGGCATTGGTTGCCTTGGCTTCCTTGGTGTTACAGGTCTATGTTTCGATTGCCATCGGTCAATTAATGAATTCACACCGGCTGCTCACCTCAATCGGCGTTTTCATCGCATTATTTTTTGTTATACAGCTTCTGACAACAATCATATCCATCCCGATTCAAAATGATTATATGAGAGATGTTATGTTTATAAATGAATCGGGTAATTATGACCGTTTTGCCGATGTCATGTTTAGTAATTATTTTTTCTCAAGCTTTGTCGGTATCGCCGAGAATATTGTCATAGGAGCCGGACTTTATATTCCGACTTGGTATATCTTTAAAAAGAAATTAAATTTGGAGTAGTTCGGAAAAAGGGATTTATCTGTTTATATTGATAAGAAAAACATACAAATCCAAGCGGATGATCATTCGTTTGGATTTGTTTATTATATACTGAAAAGCAAGATATCATGATTGCGAAAAACTGTATGCGGCGTATTATGCCGTGAGTTATGTGGGGTTTGTCAGGAATCTTGAACACAAGTAATGGTAAGGGAAAGGGACGATATCGCTTTATTTTCTGCGGATTTTAAATTTGATTGTTTTCAAAACAACAGTACCCCAATCATAATGATAATGATCAAGTCCTGCCTGAAGTGTAAGCTTCTTTCCCCTCCATTTTTTCAGCTTTAGTTTTTTAAAGGTAAAAATGCCCTTTTTATTCGCATATACTGTTTTCAGTCTTTTCCCGTTTGGCTTTTTCAACATAACAACCGCATTTTTATGTGTTTTACCGATTATCTTTTTTGTTTTTACTGTAATTTTTTTAATGGTCTTTGGCTTTTTTATTTTTAATGTTTCCTTGACATTTTGAAATAACTTTTGAGTATCCAGCCATCTCGCTTGCCTTAATAAATGTGTCGGAAGTTTATTGTCAAATTCTTTCCCGGCTATTTTGTTATATAGAAATTGTGTTTCATCCCTTAGCAATTCCGTATGTTTTCTTAAATCCGGTAATTTCTTAATGTTGTTATTAGAAACATACAAGCTTTTCATTTGCTTTGAGTTTTCTATTCCATTCAATGAAGTTAATTTATTGTTGTGG
>DBDL01000053.1:0-783 GCA_002293545.1 Lachnoclostridium sp. UBA933
GAACTGTTTTGATCTCCTCCTTTCTTGTAATTTATCATATTTATATTACTTCATTCAATACCAATGTTCTAAACGTCACAAATTGTTCTAAACGTTTTACTCTGTATAATCATCCCTAATTTTAAACAAAAATTTCTTTAAAAGCACCTCTTATATCTTTTGATATTTTGGTATCCCTGCACCGGACAATTTCAATTCATGTAATATTGCACCTTTGTCTATTTATATCGCAAAATCTTTCATATCTTTTTTTTACGTGACTTTTAAGACGAATACTTATATGTATTTTGATATTCTGTAAATGAATGATATCGTTGACTATTTTTACGATATAGTTCATATTAACCAAAGTTGAACGCGATACTCTTATAAATCCCGCATTATTTAATTCTCTTTCCAAACTTTCACTGCTTTGTCTGACTAATACTTTTGGGCGATTAACAAAATAAAGACAATTATATATATGTTCAGATTTTATGAATATAATTTCTCTGCTATCATATTGATAATCAATCATAACAAACTGATTTAACATACGGATTCTTTTTTCCAACATATTCTCAAGATTAATTCCAATCTTTTCTTTTCTTATTAATCCAATAGCATTGGTGCCAAGTTCCTGCATTTCTAATTCATCATAACCTGTAATAAATATCAAAAATATTCTTTCATTTATTTCTTGTAACTTCCGATTTAACTCAATTCCGTATGCCATGGATATCTTGATATCCAAAATTAATAAATTGCATTTCTTTTTGTATTCCAATAATGTTTCTGCATCTT
>DBDL01000053.1:788-7633 GCA_002293545.1 Lachnoclostridium sp. UBA933
TTGTTTCAGAACATATTATTTTAATTTTTTCCCTCATTTCTTTTTTTTCGTCACAAATCCCTATAATCATAGTTAAGCTCATCTCTTTTTATCTCCCTTGGTGCGGTGTTTTGATTATTTTCTAATCTGGTAGTTTATCATAACATTTTCTATCTATAATGTTTGGTAAATAAAAAACATGAAATTACCTTTCATCAAAAAGAGCATCTCCATACCACTCAAAAAAGGGTATGAAGAACACTGTCCTAACTCCTTCATTATAAAAAGTCAAACTCATGTTTATCATTTGTAAAAATAATTATATTAATAATATATCATTTATTTTACTTTGTCAATATAAAATTATCTTGTATGATTTATAATGGCTTTATGAAACTGTCATTATATAATGACNNNNCCATGTTTTATATGACTACACCTCAATTGTAATCCAATGTTCCTGATATAAATCAGCAGGCCTTCCATCTTTTCTCCATATATTGGGAGCAATGACAATTTTATTTGTATTGGAAGAAAGATACTGTACCCACCAGCTAAAAGAACTATTCGATATTACAAAATGTTTACAGGCACTCATAAGCCGCATTTTTTCCCATACAGGATCATCCCCTGTTTCATAATACACCTCACCGTCANNATATAAATAAAACAGCATTAGGAACAAGGTTCTTTATTTCCTTAATCCCCCTATAAAAATATTGCTCATCACAAATATAAACCTCATCTTTATACATTGGATGAAGAAAATCTCCTCTTCGGATTGTTACACATACGGAATCAGAAGAAGTTATTAAATGATACATTTTCTTGTTATGGTTCAAAATGGGGTATTTGGATGAAATTTCTTTTTTGATAATATTATCTATTTTATGAAAATACTTTGGTGATTCAAAGTAGCCAATAACCACCTTGTCCTTTACAAACTTAAACGAATCATGGAAATCAATAAAGCCATCATTCAAGCAAAAAATCCCAAATTTATTTAATAACCAAGATAATTTCCTTTGTTTCTTGTTCATCACAATATAACCATCGCCTTTGATATAAAACATTAATAAACGCAGCAGAAGTTTTTGAGTTCGGGAATAATCTTTTTTTGTTGTAATATCATAATCACAGACATTAAAATTTACCAACTGATTTTTCCAACCGTGTTCTTCATCCTTTCGATTGATTACTGCTTCAAAATTAATCGTCAGCTTATCATTATATTTTACTGTCAAATATCTCGCAAAAGCATACTGAAATAATTGATTGCCTAACCTTTCACGGATTTCTAAATATATCATAGCGTACTCCTTTGTATTTCATCTTTTATCTGTATATAATCATATTTTATAACCGTATCGTTCTCATCATTTTTTCCGAACTATTTTTAATAATATATACGCGGTGTAGTTAAAACCCCCATTTCCCTTAATTGATATTGATAGGACCAGTCAACTCCTTGGGTTCTCCATGCATTCGGTCCGTACCATTGATAATTTCGTATGGTGTTATGAACGGCACCAAAAGAATTAAACCGATTACCATATACCGTAATCTGTATTAAATGCATCCCCTTACTTAAGGAACCCAGACGAATCCTGTTGGGTTCAAACGCAATATTCCCCATCTTTTTTCCATCAACTGCTATCTTTAAAACCGGACTGCTCCAATGCGGAATTTCAAGCATTATATCCGATCCATCTGACTCATAATGGCATTCATATGTTACATTGCCGGAATAAAACGGCAATTTCTGATTAACCCAATTAGAAAAAAATAACGTTTCCGGTGCATCAATTATCTTTGAATTACTTCCCATTAATTCAACACCGAAATCTCCCAAAAGATAGCTCCATTCGATATCTGTATCCGGAGAGAATGGAATTTCTAAAATCAATTCGTTTTCCCCCATCTCCAAATCCGATATGGGATATTTATGTATAGACTCATCTACATAATAACCTGCTTTTTTTAATTCTACTCTCTTTTTATTTACATATAATTTTACGTTATCCGTATATTCGCAGGCTAGTATTGGATTCTTGACTTTAATCGCTGAGTCGATCCTATATTTTAATCTTAATAAATGCTCTGTTTTTCCTTGAAAGGATTCCACCCACGGCTGCGCTTTCCCGCTTGTCCTGCTTTGATATCCAAGCTGCCACCTTATGGATTCATCAATGCGAAGCAGTTCTTCTTTTGGCATCCATTCATTATCATCGAGCTGATATTCTGCCATGTCCAATAATAAAACATTGGGTTCTGAAAGATGAAATTTTACCGGTTCTTCTAAGTATCGGGAATTCTCATATTGACAATGTATCTTTGGTTTCCCGCCATACATCCGATCTTCTGTAACAGGCTCCAGTAAAAAAAGAATGCTGTCATAATTATAAAACTCATATCTAATTTCCGTACATCCATTCTTTGTCAACGACGGGTGAATATTTATTTGACCGCTTATGGTATCATAGAGTGTTACCCGATATCGTCCCTTTACTGTAATTATGATTTTTTCCAAACCATCTGATTCATGATTAAAGATCTGTCTTATGATATTCGTCGTTTCCACTGCATAGACATGACAAATAAACAACCATCTATCATTTCCATCCTCTCTCATTTGGTAAAATATATTATTCGTTCTATTGCCATCTTCCTGTTTTATTTCTATATCACGATATTCATATAACGTTTCAAGAATACGATTCTTTGAAAACGGAATCCTCGTACATTTTTTTGCTAATTGATGAACCCGGTCCGATTGCACACCGTCTATATATCTTGCAATATCTCCCATAAAGATGATTTTTCCGCCTTGCTTTTGAAATTGTTCCAGATACAAGGTCGTTTTCTGCCGAAGAGTTATGCAACCGGGTATAACTATCACGTCATACATCATTTCACCAATTTTTATCGGTGCAAAAACCGGCACCTTTACTAACTCCGGCAAAAGAGATTCCGCTATGAAATCAAAATCAATTAGTCCGAAAAGAAGCCACTGGGTTATATTTTGAAAATGTTCCTCCAACTCATCTCTAATCCCGGAAGTTTGCTCAACTGTCCCCCAATACAGCCAATATGATTCAATGGGGTGAATCACGCCGACTCTGACTTTGGCTTTCCCTCTGGTAAGTGCCGTATTAATACGGCTAAAGTAGTCTTCAATGAAAGAATATTCCTTATACCAAGGCGACTGATACCCGATTGATGCGGGATAATCCCTCTTATTTTCACCAGCCATTGATACCCATGATAAATGATGCACTCTTGTTGTAACTCCCAATGCTGCTAACCAATCTCCACCAAGCTTGTGTCCCTTAAAATCAAAATCCCAATTTGTTACCCCATACATTTCACATATCACACCTGGTCTGCCAAATTGACGGCTTGCACTCTGCACCTGTTTTGCTGTTGTAAATTCTCTGCTGTTGCACAATACATCCATCCCCGGCAATTGAAATGAACGATACGACCTCATTGCTTCCCCCAATGATTTTGTTTGGGAATGCAGACTGCGTTCCTCCATCATATGTCCGGTCAGCATAATATCATGTTCTGAACACCAGTTTCCAATATTATCAGCAAATGCTTGCGTAAATCGTTCACATAAATGTTCATGATAGCGATACCTTGCCAAAGATACTTGATTATCAGGCAATTGCCATAGCAATTCCGGCAGGTAATCACTAATGTGGTTATGATAGATTTCAAAATAGGTATCATCAAAATCATCGGTATACGGTAATATTATATTTCTTTTTTCATAAGGATTCTGCAAACTTTGTTTTTCTGGAAATTGTGGTTCATCTGTAAAAATTGCCGGAACGGATTTCCCGAATTCCTGACCAATTTCCCGATGATACAACGCATGTGTCAAGTTAATAAAATAATCAATGGCATCTTTGTCCAATGTATTTACATATGCTTGATGATTATACCAAGGACTTTCCTCTGCAATCTCCATATAAACCCACCATATATGATCATCACACTGCGATTCATCGTCCCTATCTAGTTTATGATAGGTTGTCATAAATCCATTTTCCAAAACCACCTTGAACTTTGCTATATAATACCCTTTATATTTGTCCTGTTGTTTCAAAAACAACTCTCGGCTTTCGCAATATTGTTCATCCATTTTATACGGTGTAAAAAGAAGATGCCTTGACTTATAATTTTCATTCTTTGTAACATATCCGCCCGCAGTACCGGACGGCCAACGGTCTTCATCATATAGCCAGCATAACATATTTTCCTGCTTGGCTTTTTCAATACATTGTTTTACATAATCCATAAATACCTTCCCCAGATAAGGTATCCTTAATCCTGTCCGAACATGTATATGAAAGCCGCCCATGCCCATTTCTTTGAAGCAATCAATTTCCCGTGTCAACAGCTCAGGATTCAATTCACAATTCCATGCCCAAAAAGGAGTTCCCCGAAAAGAGGCAGTTGGATTCTCAAAAAGTTCCGGTGTCAATTTATTTTTTTTCTCATTATAATAGCTCCACATGTTTCTCTCCCAATCATTTTATCAGGGGCTTCCCTACCACTCATACGGCGTCTGCTGATAGACGTAATAATTGATCCAGTTTGTATACAGCGCATTAGAGTGTGCACGCCATGTAAGCAGGGGACGGTCTTTCCTGTCTTTCCAATAATAATTGACCGGCTTTTCAATCGCCAGACCGCCTTCCAGATCCCTTTTATACTCTTTATCCAATGTCATACGGTCATACTCCGGATGTCCGGTCATATAAATCTGGCTTCCGTTTTGATTCATCATTAAAAAGATACCGGCTTCCTCAGAATCTGCCAGGACAATCAATTCTTTGTTGGCATAGATATCCTCTTTGGCAACCATCGTATGACGGGAATGCGGGATATAAAATTCATCATCAAATCCTCGGAGCAGAGGGGTTTTTCTATGATAAACCTGATGCTTGTAAACGCCGAATAATTTTTCCTTTAACGGCTTCTTTATGATTCCATAGTGATAATAAAGACCTGCATAGGCCCCCCAGCAAATATGTAAGGTAGAAGTCACATTTGATTTTGACCACTCCATAATATGTTTTAATTCTTCCCAATAAATAACTTCTTCAAAATCTATTTTTTCTACGGGGGCACCGGTAATAATCAGACCGTCCAATTTGAGGTCTTGGATATCTTCATATGTTTTATAAAATTCATCCAAGTGGCTTTGCGGTGTATTTTTCCCGATGTAAGTAGCTGTCGTGATAAATGTAATCTCCAACTGTAACGGTGTATTGGATAAACTCCGCAGCATTTGAACCTCCGTATCTTCTTTTAGAGGCATCAGATTAAGAATCCCGATTTTCAAAGGACGAATTTCCTGTGATAACGCACGGGTTTTGCCCATCATAAAAATATTTTCTTCTTCCATAATTTTTTTAGCCGGTAAATTTTCCGCAACCTTGATTGGCATAGACTAATCTCCATTCTCAAACTGATTTATAAAACCATTGTTTCATCATATCATGTTCCCTCTAATAATTCAAGAAGCGCTTCTTCTGTCAATATCGGAATACCTAATTGATTCGCTTTTTTATTTTTGGAAGAAGCGGATAAACGATCATTATTTATCAGATAATCCGTATTTTTTGAAACCGAACCGGTCACTTTCCCGCCGGCCGCTTCAATTCTTTCCTTGCATTCATCCCTATTGGTAAAATGATTCAGCGAACCGGTAATAACAAATGTTTTTCCGTCCAGGGATGCCTTTATTTCCTGTTCTGGTTTCATGATATTGATTTCATTCCATATGGCGTCCGCTTGCCTTTTCCGTTCCTCGTTCTGAAAATAAGATACGAAATTCTTTGCCAGAACTTCACCGACACCGTCAACCGCACTCAGTTGTTCTTCGGTCAATGTATTCATTTCCGGCAAATCATACGGAAATTCACGGCAAATCAGCTTTGCCATACTCAGCCCGATTCCTTTGATTCCTAAACTGTATACTAATCTTGGCAAGGTTATATTTCTTGCGCTCTGAATAGATTCTAAAAGATTTTGACAGGACTTTTCTCCAAACCCTTCCATCTTCGTTAAGCATTCCTTGTGCCGGTCAAGATGAAATAAATCCGCCGGTTCTTTTACAAGTCCTGCTGCAATAAACTTTTCCAGCGTAGATTCTGACAATCCGTCAATATTTATCGCATTCCGGCTTACAAAATGCGATAGCTGCTTTATTCTTTTGGCTTCACAATATTCATTGGGGCAAATCAAAACCTCCGTACCCTTTTCATTCAGATGCTCGGTATGGCTTCCGCAAACCGGACAGGTATCCGGTATATTCATGTTCCCGCTTCTTGTTTTATTCTCTTCGATTTGCGGGATAATCATATTGGCTTTGTAAACGGTGATGACATCCCCGATTCCCAGTTTCAATTCGTCTAAAATACTCAGATTATGCACGCTTGCCCTGCTGACTGTCGTACCCTCCAGTTCCACCGGTTCAAATACGGCAATGGGGTTGATTAAGCCGGTCCGTGACGCACTCCATTCAATTTCCAGCAGCTTTGTTTCCGCCAATTCATCCTTCCACTTAAAAGCAATGGAATCTTTCGGAAACTTGGCGGTACGCCCCAATGACCTGCCATATGCAATATCATTATAGGATAAAACAAGACCGTCACTCGGTAAATCGTTGACCTTNNTGTACGTTCAAAGGTTTCCACTGCTTTCCGGATGGTATCCCTTGCTGCCATTTGATAAGGGACTACTTCAAAACCGAGGTTTTGAAGCCATTTCATCTGTTCTTCCTTGGTTTCTATTTCTTTTTCATAATCGGTTTCAATGATATTATAAAAAAAACAGTTTACTCTCCGTCT
>DBDL01000053.1:7705-18573 GCA_002293545.1 Lachnoclostridium sp. UBA933
ATTAACGCTTCTCCCCTAAGAACTAAATGCCCCTTAAATGGTATTTGTTTCGGAAGATTCCGAAAAGTCTTTGCGTTATTGGTTACGATTTCTCCAACTTCTCCGTTACCTCTTGTGAGTGCCTTTGTCAGTATTCCCTTATCATATGTGATAATAATACTCAATCCGTCCAGTTTTAATGACAACGTTCCGGTCTTTTCTTGTATAAAATCCTCTAACACAGATATTTCTTTCGTTTTATCAAGGGAAAGCATCGGTGTGATATGCGCCTCTTTCGGAAGTTCGTCTAAGGTTTCGTATCCTACGGAAACAGTAGGGCTTCCGGCTAATATGACTCCGCTTTCTTTCTCCAACGCCGATAATTCATCATAAAGCTTATCGTATTCATAATTGGACATAATCTCATCCTGTCCCTGATAGTATACCTTTGCCGCCTGATTTAACTGCTCAATCAATTCTTTCATACGGATTGCCGTATCCATATAATAAACTCCTTCTTACTTATCATATATTATTGGGGATTACCCTTTTCATCGTTTTACTCCGTCACTTACCATCCATAACCGCTTCTTTTAACTTTTGTAATTCATTCCCTTCAATCAAACGATACTCACCTTTTTTTAAATCTTCTAAACGGATATTAACCACGCGTACCCGCTTCAGAAATGTTACACGATACTCAAAATACTCGCACATACGCCGAATCTGCCGGTTTAGTCCCTGTGTCAGGATAACAGAAAATTCAAAATTATTGTGCTGGTTTATCTTACATGGTTTCGTCATGGTATCCAGAATCGGAACACCGGATTCCATCGCATTTAGTATTTCCTTTTTTAACGGTTTATTCACCCTTACAATGTATTCTTTTTCATGATCATTTCTGCTTCGGAGTATCTGATTCATTAAATCGCCGTTATTCGTAAGTAAAAGAAGCCCCTCAGAATTTTTATCCAAGCGTCCGACCGGATAAATACGATGCGGGTATCCGATATAATCAATCACATTGTCTTTTTCCTGCTTACTGGCTGTGCAAACAATCCCTTTCGGCTTATATAATGCCAGTAAAATTTCCGGTTCACTTGCTTTTATTATTTCTTTTCCGTTCACTAAAATATAATCTTCCGGTCCGACTTTCATTCCTTTTACGGCAATCTGATGATTAACCGTTACCTTACCGTCATCAATAAACCGATCTGCCTGCCGTCTGGAGCATACTCCGGATTCACTTAATAATTTATTTAACCGAGTCTGATTTTCCATTGAATCTTTCGCTTTCCCAGGGTGTGTCTGAAAACTCATTCCTGCTATCTGAACACTCCGCTTTGCATGATATTTTGCCCTGATTCAGTCAGCATAGCCCACTATGCTTGATTTGATCTTTACTGCTGCTTCGCCGGGGCAACCGGCTTTTCCGGTGCGGCTGAAACCGATGCCGCAGGAACGGGCGGCGCCGACGACGGAACGATGGCTCCCTGGGATGCCGCCGGAGCTTGCGGCGGAGATTTTGTCACCTCTGTCGCTTTGATTGCCGCCGCCTGCTTCTCCCATAATTCCTTTAACTTCGGGTCGCTTTCTTTCGCTTTTTCAAAACGGCTGTTTGTATCATCAATCAATCTGTCTACTTCCGGATTTTTGTTGGATTCTTGAAAAAATTCTTCTTCTTCTTCATCCAGAGCATTTAAATATATCAAATATTTGTCGTCACTTCCTAATTTTACATAAAAACGTCCCATTGACGGTGAAAGTGTTTCAATTCCCTTTAATTTAATATCAAATTGTACATAAATACAATAAGAACTTTGTTCTTCATTCTTAATCCCATAACAGACAAAATTACTATACTGCTCCACACCGCTGCTTGTCAGCTTCTGCCAATACTCTTTCGGAATTTGAGTAGGGTCACTGACCAGCTCTTCGGCAACTTCAAAATTCAGCGTTGCTTTGGCATTATAATAAGCATGAATCACATCCAGTATCTTCGTGTCTTCTATTTTGACAAATTCCATTTCCTCCGGGGTATTATTCGGATTTCCTCCCGTCGGAACCATGGATAATATAATAATACTAAGGAATACGGTACCGATAGAAACCAGCACGATTAATTTTTTATATTTTAATTTCATTGTATCTCCGTCTTTCTTATCTTCATTTCAGTGTTTGATAACATAATTTATTATAGAGTAAAAATGTGATTTTGTAAAGCAGCTTGTAAAAGATTTATCTTACGGAGTTATCTCAATCGAAAACAGGTTTTAAAGAAACTAATATCATTGGATCTTGTACTTTGAATCATAAAATTGGGGGAAATACTAAATTTTATGATTCATGATTTTAAGACGTTATATATATCATGAATCATTACATCTCCAACCGCTCTTTTTTCATCCGATAGATATAGGTATGATTTGACAGAATTTCTTCCTCTGATAAACAAGTGGAATTTACCTCGCTTATTATTTTTGAAAAAGCTTCTTTATCCCCTATTTTTTTAAGCGGTAAAATAAGAACTTCATGAATGCTGCTGGGCAATACATATAAATCACTGTTAAAATCCTCTGCAATTCTTTTCAGCAGCTTGGGATATAAAATTACCGAAGCCCCGTAAACGACATTGGTATTTGACAAAACAAAAAAGGAATCGTCAGGATCGCGTTCTGGTGTATACAAGACATCATTCGTTTCGTCTTCATCCAATAGTTTATGTAAGTATTCCAGCTTGTACGGAAATAACCGCGGGGTGTTTTCTTCTGCAATACGAAAAAGCTCCGCCGCCGTAAGATTCCATTTTTCCGCAAGATTGTTTTCAATTCGTATGCTTTCCAAAACATCATTACGACTATCATATACAAGATAGAATATAACTACTAAATCAAGATAAGGAACGTGCGGAATGTCTTTTAACGCCTCTTTATTTTTCTTTTTGGACACCAGCCGGTATACAATTTTCTTTTTCCATTTTTCAAAGCTCAAGTCTATCTTTTCAAAACTGTCGCTTCTTACTTCTGTCGAACGATAGACGCAAATCACATCATCCGCTAAACCGGAAATCGGTTCTCCCTCTAAATAACGGTCAAAATAATCTTCAAGATAGATCACCGGCTTCAACATGCTTTTTTTCATTGAAAAGCTGAGCCCGGTTAATGAAACATTATTATTTTTAGCAACGGATTTAATTTTAATGTCATAGTGGCTGCCGAGTTTTTTTGCTACCTCCTTCCTTATTTTTTTTTGAAATTTTAAATAATCCATAAATCCTCCCCTTCTGCCTATATCGTTGATATAGCTTTTTATTTATTAATTTTAACAAAAAACACGTGTGAAAAGCAATCCCTTTTCAGACGTGTTTTTGGCGTTTAATACGTTCCTCATTTTCCCATATGGAAAGAATTATCATACTTTATTGATGATTTTTATACGGCACCTTGAGCGAGCATAGCCTCTACTACCTTTTCAAATCCGGCAATATTAGCTCCGGCAACATAATTTTTATCCATTTTATATTTCTTGGCGGCACTGTCACAGGAATGAAAAATCGTTGTCATGATCTGCTGCAATTTTGTGTCCACTTCTTCAAAGGTCCATGAAAGGCGTTCGCTGTTTTGAGTCATCTCTAATGCGGAGGTTGCCACACCGCCGGCATTGGCAGCTTTCCCCGGTCCGAATAAAATATGATTCTTTTGCAGATACTCGACTGCCTCACTCGTTGACGGCATATTCGCACCCTCCGCTACGGCAATACATCCGTTTGCCGCCAATGCCTTGGCGTCGTCTAAAAGCAGTTCATTTTGTGTTGCGCACGGCAGGGCAATATCACATTTTACGGTCCATACGCCTTTTCCCTCCGTATAAACGGCATTCTGCCGTCTGGCTTTGTATTCGGTCAATCTTGCTCTCTTGATTTCTTTTACTTCACGAAGCAAGTCAATGTCGATTCCGTCCGGGTCATAGATATAACCGGTCGAATCCGATACCGTTATCACCTTCGCACCCATCTCAAATGCTTTCTGAGCCGCATAAATAGCCACATTTCCCGCACCGGAAACGGCAATTGCCTTTCCTTTCATATCAATTCCGTTGTTTTTCAGCATTTCCTTTGTAAAATATAGAAGTCCGTAGCCGGTTGCTTCTTTTCTCGCCAGCGAACCGCCGTATGTAAGACCTTTTCCGGTTAAAACACCTTCATATGCGCCGCGGATACGTTTATACTGACCAAACATATACCCGATTTCCCTTGCACCCACGCCGATATCCCCGGCAGGCACATCGGTATCCGGTCCGATATATTTTTGCAGCTCCGTCATAAAGCTCTGGCAAAATGCCATAACCTCGCGGTCGGATTTCCCTTTGGGGTCAAAATCCGTCCCCCCTTTTCCGCCGCCGATCGGAAGTCCGGTTAATGAGTTTTTAAAAATTTGTTCAAATCCCAGGAATTTGATAATGCCCAGATTCACTGACGGATGAAAACGCATTCCGCCTTTATACGGTCCGATTACTCCGTTAAATTGAACACGATATCCTGTATTGACACGGATATTTCCCTTATCATCCACCCACGGGATACGGAACTTGAATTGCCTTTCCGGATTTACCAAACGCTCAAGCAGGGCTTCTCTCCGATAAACTTCTTCGTTTTCTTGGATGACCGGACGAAGTGACTCCAAAACTTCTTTTGCCGCCTGATGGAACTCCGGTTCCGATGGATTCTTACTAATTAGTTCTTCTAATACTTCATCTACGTATGACATAACTTACCCTCCGTTTTATTTTGGTATTTATTTTACCATTGATTTCTCCCCTGCGCAATTATTTTTTCTCTCTTCGTAAATCTCATGAACTTTGGCAATTGCCTCCCTGAGTCCTCCGACTTCATCCATAAGACCTTCCTCAACCGCTTCCTCTCCGACCAGCATCGTTCCTAAATCCTTTGACAGCATCCCGGTATTCATCATCAATTCTTCCAAACGCTCCTTTGCTGCCTTGCTGTGTTCGGATATAAAACCGACAATCCGGTCCTGTATTAACCGGAATTGATCGAATGTCTGCGGTGCGCCGATTACCATTCCGCTCATTCTGACCGGATGGATAATCATCGTCGCCGACGGCACAATAAACGAATAATCTGCCGCAACCGCAAGCGGAACCCCGATGGAATGGCTATCTCCGATTACGAGAGCTACGGTTGTTTTGCTCATGGATGAAATCATCTCTGCCAACGCCAAACCGCATGACACGTCACCGCCGATTGTATTGACTAAAAGAAGAACACCTTCTACTTCTTCTTTTTCTTCCAGTCCGGCGAGAAGCGGTAAAATGTGTTCATACTTCGTTACTTTTGTATTCTGGCTTAGATTATCATGCCCTTCAATCTCTCCGATTATGGAAAGCATTTCTATTTTCCCAATCTTACAGCTTCCGTATTCCTTTATATCTTCCTTTTCTTTTTCATTCGCCATTTTGCACCTCAACCTTTTTCCTTCATAGGAATATCATGTGCGAATGGGAATATTTTATTCATCCTTTGGAACTGACCGCTTCGGACATTCCCGCATACTGAAGCTAAAGCGTCCCATTTTATCTTTTCCAAGGCAGACCACTCTTACTTTATCACCAAGCGTCAGAACATCCTCTACATGCTTGATTCTCTCTTTCGCAATATGCGAAACCGGAACCATTCCTTCTTTGCCCGGTGCAAATTCCACAAAGGCACCAAATTCTTTTATACTGACAACCTTTCCTTCAAAAACCTGTCCTTTTTTAAATTCGGTTACGATCACTTTAATTGCTTTAATCGCCGCCGCAATACTTGCTGAATCCGTTCCGCATACGGAAACAAATCCATCATCGTCAATATCAATTTTAACATTATACAAATCAATCAGTGCATTAATCGTCTTGCCGCGCTGACCGACCACATCGCCAATCTTCGTCGGATCAATCTTAATCTGATCAATTTTGGGCGCATATTTCCCGACTTCCTTGCGGGGTTCGGAAATACATGGCATCATAATATTTTTTAAGATATACTCTCTTGCTTCTTTGGTCTGATAAATCGCTTTTTCTACAATTTCTCTCGTCAGCCCGTGAATCTTAATATCCATCTGGATGGCAGTAATCCCTTTTTCCGTACCCGCCACTTTAAAGTCCATATCTCCGAAAAAGTCTTCCAGCCCTTGGATATCCGTTAAAATCGTATAGTCATCATCGGCTTCTCCCGTTACCAGTCCTACTGAAATTCCGGCAACCATTCTTTTAATTGGAACACCCGCCGCCATAAGGGATAAAGTGGAGGCACAAATACTTCCCTGCGACGTGGAACCATTGGATTCCATAATCTCCGAAACGGTACGGATGGCGTACGGGAATTCTTCCGTTGACGGAAGTACCGGTATCAATGCTCTCTCTGCCAACGCTCCGTGACCGATTTCACGGCGTCCCGGTCCTCTGGACGGACGAGTTTCCCCTACCGAATAGGATGGAAAATTATAATGGTGCATATACCGTTTTGAGGTTTCGTTTTCGTCAATTCCGTCCAATCTCTGAATTTCTGCCAATGCCGCTAACGTCGTAACGGTAAGTACCTGTGTCTGCCCTCTGGTAAACATTCCGGAACCGTGTGTTTTGGGTAAAATATCAATTTCGGCAGCCAGAGGACGAATTTGTGTCAGCTCACGTCCATCCGGACGTTTATGGTCCTTTAATATCATTTTACGAACCGTTTTCTTTTGAAATTTATATACCGCTTCATCAATTAAAGGCAGCCAGTCTTCATGCTCCTCCTGATAACGTTCTTCCAGTTTTTCTTTGATCTCCCGGATATTTTCTTCGCGTACCTGCTTAACATCAGTGAATACGGCTTCTTCCATTGCTTCCGGAGTAATAAAGCCCACGATATCGTCATATAATTCCTCCGGGGTGTCACAGCGTTCATAGTCATGCTTCGGTTTGCCGCATTCAGCAACGATTTTATCAAAAAATTCAATGATTTGCCTATTGATTTCATGTGCTTTATAAATACCGTCAATAACAATGCTTTCTTCGACTTCATTGGCACCGGCTTCGATCATGATTACTTTATCTCTTGTCGACGCAACCGTGAGTGACATATCCGACCGTGTCCGTTCTTCGCTTGACGGGTTAAAGACCAACTGACCGTCTACCAAACCAACCATCGTAGAAGCGGTCGGTCCGTCATGCGGAATATCAGAAATCGCCGTTGCCAAAGCGGAACCAAGCATAGCCGTCAATTCCGGACTGCAGTCCTGATCCACACACATAACAAGATTTTCGAGTGTCACATCATTTCTATAGTCTTTCGGAAAAAGCGGACGCATCGGACGGTCAATGACACGGCATGTCAATACCGCATTTTCGGAAGGCTTTGATTCCCTTTTTATAAATCCTCCCGGTATTTTCCCTACTGCATATAATTTTTCCTGATACTCTACACTTAACGGGAAAAAATCAATCCCTTCCCTTGGCTTTTCCGATGCGGTCGCTGTCGAAAGCACTACCGTTTCTCCATAATGCATAAATGCCGCTCCGTTTGCCTGTCCTGCCACACGCCCGATATCTACAGACAACGTTCTGCCGGCAAGTTCCATTGTATAAGTCTTATACATAACATCCTCCTAAATTGTACATTCGGACCGAATGTACCTCTCTTCCGTCTACCGGATTTATTTTCCTTCATTTTCGCAACATTTTTAATTATAACACTTACTCTGTTGTTTGGCTAGAGGGATTTTCAGAGGAATCGTGTCAGTGATAAATAATGGGTTAAGCAATGAAATATATAATATAGTGTTATTTGGACTCCCATGTCCTTTTTCTGATACTCTGCACATAATGAAAATCAATCCGCCAGTGAAATGCTCTGTACCATATCCTCTACTTCATCTAAATAGTCACCGTCAGGAAACTGCGTATAGGTCACAACATATTTTACATTATTCTTCACAGCAATGCACTGATACACCTTATTTCCGCTAAAGGAATACGCAAATGAAAAAGCCGGTTCCCCGTCTATTGTAATATCTTTTTCTTCAATATCATTGATTCCCAATCCTACAAGCGCAGATTTCTCAGCATCCTTTTGTGCGGCGATATCCATATCTCCGGCGGACATTTCTAATACATTGATATTGGATTGACCGTCCGGTGCCATGGAAACAGGTGAACTATCCGTCCAATCGTCCGGAATCGTCATAGACAGTCCATTCACAGTAAAGTTATTTTTTTCAGTGCGCACACATCCTATAAGCATAAACATAAATACAAATAAACCTGCCGCTAAAAATTTCTTTTTCATATTGTTCTTCATAAATGTATCCTCCTGTTGGTTTTATATCGTTAATACTATCCATCTTACATGACAACAAAATGATTGTCAACTTTTATGATTGCCAATACCGAAACGCTGTACTATGTATCATCATAAGCAAAACCGTTCATTCCGGTATCCGCGGTCCGCGGTCGGAATCACTTTACAAAATTCAAAGTATGTCACTTCATTTTCTGTCAACGCAAAATCAATACGGCTTGCGCCATTTTCTACAGAAATCCTTTTTGTCCGCAAAAACGGAACTGCCGCTTTCTTCAACGTTTCCAACTGTTTGGCTGATGGAGATGCCGGCATCCCCATCCGGTGCCATACTTCACGCGGATTTGCATAATCTTCTGAAACGGTTTCGGTCAATAAAAGATACTCCCCGTCTTCCATACCGGTAAACGGACATTCTACCCTGATATCCTTTTCATCTGTTTTCGCAATCACCGGATTCCACAATATACCGCGGACTGCGAACCTGCTTTCTCTGTATATTACCCCGTATTCATATACATCCATCATTACCTGTCCTAATTTTTTATAAAACTCATATACGTGAAAGACCGGTTTGGGAATCCCCCCGTTCGCAAGCAAACCAAATCCCCCGTGAAAAAGTGTAAACGGGATTCCATGTTCTTCAAATACATCACCAAATGTCCAATAAGAATACGAAGTGCTTGTCTTTCCCATCCATCCTATAAGTTTCGCAATATAAGCAGCATTTAACACGCTGTCATGCAGAGGGCACTTTTCCGTATATGAGGTATTGAATTCGGTAATATGCATTTCCATTCCCCGATATTCATTATAACTGTCAATTATGCTCCTGCTTGCATCCAACTCATGATAGATAAAATCATGCGGGCGTAATTCCTGATAAGCATAATGCCCGCTGTAATCCGGCTTTTCTGTTGCGTATGCATGACGGCTCACAAAGTCAATCGGCGAGTGATTTTTTAAACAAGCGTCCAAAAATGCTTTCATCCATCTTTCATCGTCCACTCCGCAAATAGCGGGACCGCCCACACGCAACTCCTTGTCGACTTCCTTCACCGCAGCCGCTGTCTTATGATACAACCTAAAATATTCTTCTTCATCCGCATCTTTCCAAAAAGCTTTCAAATTCGGCTCATTCCAAACTTCAAATAACCATGTCACCACTTCTTCTCTCCCGTAACGCCCGATCCAATGCCGGATTGCCGCCTGAACTAAGTCGGTCCACCTTTGATAGCTTTTCGGGGGAGTCACATTTCCTTTCCAATAAAACACCGTCTGTGTACCGGAAGCCAGTTTATCCGGCATAAAACCCAATTCTACAAACGGCTTAATCCCCATGGATAAGTAATCGTCAAAGACACGGTCGACATAGGTAAAATTATATTCTATTCTTTTTTTACCGTCCTCTTCATATTCATTGTATATCCCCATATCATCATGAAACAAACCATGCCCCCGGATATAGGCAAACCCGATATCCTTCTGTATCTTTGCCAACTGGTCATGGTATTCCTTATGCAGTGCCAAATTCATCCTGCCGGATCCTACACAGACAAGACTGTTGTTCATAAAAGAACCCAGTTTATCTGTCATTTCGTATTGCGGTATATTCATAATCATCTCCATTCCTGCGCACGTTTTCTGCGCATCATTGCTCAATATTTGTACTCCTGCACAAATCCATTATTTGTAAATATTTTCGTGCATAAACATTTATATAAGTAAAAAAGACCGTTTCTCTTTTACAGAGAAAGCGGTCCGTTTATTATTTTCTAAGTCCAAGCCTTTTGATTAACTCACGATATCCTTCAATATTGGTTTTCATCATATAATCCAAAAGACCGCGTCTTGCACCTACCATTTTCAAAAGACCGCGTCTTGAATGATGATCTTTCTTATTTGCTTTTAAATGTTCGGTCAAGGTATTGATCCGTTCTGTTAAAAGTGCAATCTGCACTTCCGGCGAACCGGTATCACTTGGTGTACGTCCAAAATCCCTGATGATTTCCTGTTTTTTTGCTGATGATGTCATTGATAAATCCTCCTATTGTTTAATCGCCGTATACTAAGTACCGGTCGGAGTGTCCAAATACTGAGTATCCGTTCTCTTTATATCTTATGTATCATAACACATCTTTCCCCGATTGTAAACCCTCTTATGATTAAATCAGAAACTGCTGACATTAAGCGTTACACGGATATGGAACATATCATTTATGAACCTCATGAAACGCCACATCATCAACTTTCTATATGATAGGCGGATGGTTTTTGTTGTCATCATTTTTGATACTCAACAATCACTATTTCATTATTGTCCGGGTCTTTNNTCATACGTACCCCAATCAAATTTTACAGGCGCATTGAAAACAAGGTCTTTCTTCTTTAATTCTAAACAAGTGGTATCCAAATTGTCGCAAACAAAAACGAGTGACATTGCTCCGCTAACAGGCACGTTCCACTTTGCCGCATCCCAAATACATATTGACGGTGCGTCTTTTATAAACCCAAGATAAACGCCATTACAGTCATCGACATCCGTTTT
>DBDL01000053.1:18600-18780 GCA_002293545.1 Lachnoclostridium sp. UBA933
GTACAGCAAAAACCGTTTATCATAATAAATTCTCCGTTCAAAGAATTGGCAGCATCGTGAGTCACTGCTTTTGTCAGTGCCAATACTGCTTATTGGGGGTAGTTTACAAGGCAAACAATTCTACATATATTACAATCTACAGTGTCGAACCCTCTCGCAGTTTTTCCATAACAGACCTTT
>DBDL01000053.1:18799-18950 GCA_002293545.1 Lachnoclostridium sp. UBA933
TTTCCCGTACTCGGTGTGGTGAAAACGGAATCCGCATTTTTCGGTTACCCGCTTTGATTTCTCATTTCCGTCATAATACCCGCACCAAAGCATGGACATCCCCAATCCCTCAAAAGCATGATGCATAATCTCACGCGCCGCTTCCGGGATA
>DBDL01000041.1 GCA_002293545.1 Lachnoclostridium sp. UBA933
GCAAGACCTTTTTAGTACAAACACTGGCAAACCTATTGCAGGTTCCTCTTGCTATTACGGACGCAACATCCCTTACCGAAGCCGGCTATATCGGAGATGACGTAGAAAGTGTCATATCAAAACTTCTGGCAAATGCGGATAACGACGTAGAGCGGGCGGAGCATGGAATCGTATATATTGACGAGATTGACAAGCTTGCCAAAAAGCAAAATACAAACAGCCGTGACGTCAGCGGTGAATCGGTTCAGCAAGCGCTGCTGAAGTTATTAGAGGGCGCCGATATCGAAGTGCCGGTCGGTGCAATGAGTAAAAACGCAATGGTTCCGATGACCACCGTTAATACAAGAAATATTTTATTTGTCTGCGGCGGAGCGTTTCCGGGTTTGGAAGAAGTAATCAAAAAACGGCTGACCAAACAAAGCTCGATTGGTTTTCGGGCGGAATTAAAGGATAAATACAATAAGGACAATGATTTATTCGGTAAGGCAGAGGTAGAAGATATACGTGAGTTTGGAATGATACCGGAGTTTATCGGACGTCTGCCCGTTATTTTTTCCTTGCAGGCAATGGACGAAGAACTGCTTGTACGGGTACTGACCGAGCCGAAAAATGCAATCGTAAAGCAATACCAAAAATTATTGGAGATGGATGAAGTACAGTTATTATTTGAAACAGAAGCACTCCGGAGCATTGCAAAGATTGCCTCCCGTAAGAAAACGGGTGCAAGGGCACTGCGTGCGGTGATTGAAGCATTTATGGTCGATATCATGTATGAGATACCAAAAGATGACGCCATCGGAACAGTAACGATCACCAAAGAATATATCGAAAACAAAGGTTCGCCTACGATAGCAATGCGGGGATGATTTACTATATGAAATGACATAAAATGAGAAACGAAATAACAATTCAACCAAGGATGGAGAAACAGAATGATAGCAAAAGGGATGAAAGATTTAGTAGCCGGAAGTTCGGTTATACGGGCAATGTTTGAAGAAGGGAAACGGTTGGCAGAGAAATACGGTGAGGAAAATGTGTTTGATTTCAGTCTTGGTAATCCGAGCGTAAACCCGCCCGACGAAATAAAGCAGTCAATTATTGATATCTTGAACGAAGTCGATCAAAATACAATTCATGGTTATATGAATAACTCAGGCTTTGAAGAGGTACGCAGTACGATTGCCGAGCACTTGAACCGACGTTTTGGGACAAGCTTCCACAGTAAAAATTTGATTATGACGGTAGGGGCGGCAGGCGGACTCAATGTCATTTTGAAATCATTGCTTGACCCGGAAGACGAGGTTATCGTATTTGCCCCGTTTTTCGGCGAATATCGTAATTACGTCATGAATTTTAACGGCAGACTTGTGGTTATTCCGCCGGATACCGATACCTTTATGCCCAATATCATGGAATTTGAGAAAATGATTTCACCGAAAACGAAAGCGGTTATCATCAATACGCCGAATAATCCGACCGGTGTCGTGTATGATGAAAAAGTGATTCATAAGCTTGCGGAGGTTATGGAAAAAAAGCAAAAAGTGTATGGTACGGATATCTATCTGATTTCGGATGAACCATACCGTGAATTGGTTTACGATAATACAGAGGTACCGTATCTTACAAAATACTATGCGAATACGATTATTGCCTATTCCTACAGTAAGTCATTGTCGTTGCCCGGCGAGCGCATCGGTTATTTAGTGATTCCGGATGAAGCGGCAGATTTTGAAAATGTATCGGCGGCGGCAAACGCGGCAAACCGCACGCTTGGATTTGTCAACGCACCGTCCTTGATTCAGCTGGCGGTCGGGCGGTGTCCGGATGCTAAGGCAGATGTTGGAATATATAATAAAAACCGTTGTTTATTGTTGGAACATTTAGAGCGGTACGGGTACGAATGCGTACATCCGGACGGGGCATTTTACCTGTTCGTAAAGGCATTGGAGAAAGACGAGTTCTCCTTTGCGGATAAAGCGAAAAAATACAACCTTCTGGTGGTGCCGGGAACGTCGTTCGGCTGTCCCGGATATGTGAGAATTGCCTATTGCGTATCATATGATAAAATCAAGCGTTCTCTTCCTTATTTTGAGAAGCTTTATAAAGAATATTATTCAGGATAAATGGAGTCGATATGAAACAGTGGGAAGATAATATAAGAAAAGTAACTCCCTATGTTGCGGGAGAGCAGCCGAAAGAAAAAGATATTATAAAATTAAACACCAATGAAAATCCGTATCCGCCGTCGCCGTCGGTACAAAAGAAATATAGTGAAATAGCCTTAGACCGGCTGCGTATGTATCCGGATCCGGAGGCAAGTGAGTTAGTCACATCATTGGAACGTTATCACGGTTTGGATAAGGGGCAGGTATTTGTCGGAGTCGGTTCCGACGATGTCCTGTCTATGGCGTTTCTGACATTTTTCAATTCTGATAAGCCGATACTCTTTCCTGATGTTACATACTCTTTTTATCCTGTCTGGGCAAATATGTACCGGATTCCTTTTGAAACGCCTTTCGTTGACGACCAATTTGAAATAACCGTTTCGGATTATCACAGAGAAAACGGAGGTGTCATTATTGCCAACCCCAATGCGCCGACTTCACTTGCCTTACCCTTAGACCGAATCCATGACTTACTGCGGCACAATCAGGATGTTATCGTTATAATAGACGAGGCATATATAGACTTTGGCGGAGAAAGCGCGCTGCCGTTGATTGACCGGTACGAAAATCTCCTGGTTGTAAGGACATATTCCAAATCCCGCTCCATGGCAGGAATGCGGATTGGTTATGCAATGGGACACCCCGGCTTGATTCAGGCAATGGTCAGTGTAAAGGAATCCGTAAATTCATACACTATGAGCATGTTGTCAATTTCATTGGGGACAGCTTCTTTGGCGGATGAAGAGTATTTTCAGAAGCGAATCATTCAAATTAAAGAAACAAGAGAGAAAACAAAAAACGAATTGGAAAACCTGGGGTTTTTTGTAGTGGAGTCTTCGGCAAATTTTGTGTTTGCAAAGCATAAAACAATCCCGGCGGAACAATTGTTCCATGAATTACGGGAAAGAAAAATTTACGTACGTTATTTTAAAAAGCAGAGAATAGAGAATTTCCTGCGGATCAGTATCGGAACCGGGGATGAGATGAAAAAGCTGATTGAAACCCTGGAACGGATTATAACATAAATCTCATCTTCTCTTTGCCAAATTGATAAGAAAATAAAGAAGAAAAGGGGAACACATGAAGCATCCAGCCAATCATATAACATTTAGCAGAATCGCCGTATCCATTCTGCTATTGCTGACGGATGCATTTTCGGTTTCCTTTTTCATACTGTATGTATATTGCGGAATATCGGATATGGCGGACGGCGTGATTGCCCGAAAAACGGATACGGCAAGTCAGCGGGGAGCAAATCTGGACAGTGCGGCAGATATTGTTTTTGTCGCTGTTTGTGCAGTTAAAATCTTTCCGGCGATAAGACTATCATACTGGGTTTGGATATGGATTGCTGTCATTGTATTGATAAAACTCACCAACCTGATTTCAGGATTCGTTTGTCATAAGAAATCCGTGTTTTTACATACGGTATCCAATAAAGTAACCGGACTGCTTCTTTTTTTATTGCCAATCTCGATGCAGTGGATTGAAGTTCGTTATGCGGCTGCTGTTGTATGTGCGGCGGCAACATTTGCGGCAATACAGGAAGGACACTTAATCCGTACCGGAGAATCACTACGGTAACCGGAGGAAAAACCAATCCCGATAGAAGTCAAATCACTTGACAACGCGGATTTCTATCGGGATTGGTTTTTTTGTGCGAAAAATTTGTTACTTTCTAAGGTAATATTAAAAAATTACATATTACGACAAATATCGGACCTTGAATTGAAATTAGGAAATGGATGTGAAATAATAATGATAAATAAAAAAGGAGAAAAATTCAATTTGTATAAGGAGTGATGCTTATGAATGCAGAAAAATAGAAATAAACAGAAAACAGGAAACCGTCAATAAAAATTGAAAGATGAGGAGAAAGGAAAAGGGAAATGAAAAAAATCACAAAAAATATTTTAACAAGTGCATTAGCATTGGTAATGGTACTATCAGCGGTACTTAGTTTTTCAGTCAGCACAAAGGCGGCAAACCTGCCGTTCCCGACAACCCCGATTAGCTGGAATGTATTAAGCGTAGAGGATGAATATACGGGATCCCTTCCGTTTACATGGGCAAACACTTATGGGGACGCATGGTCAAGCGACTATATGAACTATGACTACAGCTATGCACAAGGTGAAAAATTTCTGGTTAGCTTTACCCTGAACAATGCGGACTTATTTCAGCAAGTAGCGGTGCAAAGTTCCGTCAATGACTGGGATTGGGTCGGAGCCGCAAAAATATATATGAGCGGCGGTATCGCCTCCGGAACAAAATTTGCCGGAATCATTGAAGCAACACATGATATACCGGGATATGATCCGGAAGTTGATCCGTATCCTCCTTATATGACATTAAAGATTCAACTTGACAATTGGATTCTTGGTTCGGAAGACATACCGGATTATGCTTCTGTAGATATAGAAATTGCCGATTTTAAAGTCACCCCGTTTACAAGCAATCCGGCGACAGAAATAACCGGAAATCCAATGGCACCGGGGCTGGAAAACCTATATTCCGGTACCGTTTATGCAGGTCCTGATGCAGAGCGTCCGGATACATGGAGTGCTTATTTGCATATTGATACGAACTATGTAGAAAATGATGAATTTTTTGTATTCTATAAAATAGCAGGTGCGTCTGATTTTAAGCAAGTATCCGTACAATCAGATGTAAATGACTGGATCGGTAATCCTACAACGTCCGTATGGGGTAATGACGGAATTCCTGACGGGCAGGTCGGCGGCGGAATATATAGCGCTTCCAAAATGGGAAGTGTGCATTCAATAAGGCTTGACTTTGATAACCCGCTGCCATCGTTTGAAAACACCACCGGTATTTTACCGATAGATGTACAGGAGTTCATCATTGTACAAAATCCTTGATTTTTATGGACTGTATTATACCGGACGGGGGACTAAATTCATTCTCATTAAGGATGCAAGAGTACACCGTTTAGATCATCAATAAAATAGTAACACCAAAAACCCCTGAAGCGGAAAGAGTTACCGCTTCAGGGGTTTTCACATTAATTTCCTGACGAAACCGTGCGCATCCCCCGGAGGGGCTATATGAAATGACAGTTTTTTATTTCTTTTCATATAGAAAGAAACTCACACCGCCTATAATACCATAAACAGATATGATGACATATGTCTGTTGTAATGTAAATATTCCCGACAATAATGCGTAAATCAAACTAAAGCATATCATCGCCACGTTTTGCCCGGCGCCATAGAATGACATTACCGTTGAGCGTCCTTCTTCTCTAATTTCGCTTTGCATGGTATCGACAAGCAATATCTCTGTGACAGCCGTAAACATAGAGAAAAGACCGAAAAGCAGAATGGCGTACCCACTCCAAATAATAGCAAATACCGCCAAAGAAACACACGCCAGCCCATTGATGAGAAATATCTGACGGATAGACAAAGTCCTTTTCTGTATGAACGGGGCAACGATATCACCTAACGAAACAAAGATGAATCTTACGGTCAGAATGACGATGACCCAAATACTTCCAATCCGGAAATCATTGATAATTAAGGCATCAAACTCATCCAAGTAACTGCCGAGATTCGCAAATAACACTAAAAACAAGACAGTAACAAAAGCAACTGTACTTCCCTTAAGAAAAGCACCCGCTTCCCGTAATGTTGTCAAGAATCCGCTGGATTCGTTTTTCTGCCGTTCAGCATAGTAGTTTTTTTCTCTCAAGTGTGAAACGATTCCCGCATTGAGAAAACATATTGCCGCAGACAGCAACGAGATGGCGCCTATACTAATAAAACTTGCCATAATGCCCGCCGACGCGATTCCGGCTATCGTTCCTGTGTTTGCAAAAAACTGGGCTTTGCCATAAACCTTGGCGAAGCTTTCTTCAAAGCCATCACTTTTCAGGTTGTCATAAATTAAGCTTTCCTCTGTCCCTGAAACAAAAGCCCCGGACAACCCCCAAAAAATGAAACCGACAGCAAACAAGATAAAATTATGCGAAAAAGCCCATATAACGAAACATACCCCTTGCAATCCCGACGAAATGACGAGCATATTTCTTCTGTTCCATCTATCAGCGAGAATGCCGGAAGGCACCTCGAACAATATGGCAAACGCACTCCAAAGTGCAATTAACAAAGCCACCTCACCCAGTGCTATCCCGCGTTCTACGAACAGGAGCGTATAGAAAGCATAGATGGGTAAACATTGACCGATAAATTTATAAGTGTACAGCAGTCTAACATTAAAACGTTTCATTAACTATCCCTCCAAATCAAAATAATAGTGCCCGAAGTATAATTTATTTGGAGGTCCTCGGTTTCTAACACTGGATAATGTTTAACAGGAAGGTCTGATTTTGTACATTTGTAATATCCCCCTCGCAATATATTAAATAACCTACGCTCCGCCTTATCTTTCAAAGGCGTATAACAGCCATACCCATTGTATCATAATAGGGCATACATTTTCAAATAAATAACCCTGATTTTAAACCCCACATTTATGAGGGGTTTAAAATTGAACGGCACAGCTATATCGCAAATGAAATCGCTTTTAAATACATCGCTGACGAAGAAACTAAAATAGATTTGTTGTAGATAAAAATATATGAATTGACTATATCCCCTATATTATAATGAGCCAGACTTGTCCAAAGGCGAACCCCTTTTCTTTGGTGATACCTTTGGAATGGTGCTGTATTTTTGATAATTACATGATATGTAATTATCGTCAGTTTAGTTGCTAACAACCAACGAGTCATTGAATAAGCCTTTTTTATGATTTATAATATTAAGTAAAATCAATGAAGGGAGATTTACTATGATATTTTTATCTGATAATTTAAAGAGATATCGTTTACTAAAAAATTTAACACAAGAGGATGTCGCAGATTATATTAAAGTCACACCACAAAGTGTTTCAAAATGGGAGCGCGGCGAAAGTTATCCTGATATAACTTTTTTACCAGCTCTTGCAAATATATTTGAAACAAGTATTGATACTCTTATCGGTATGGATATTATTCGTTCAGAAGAAACAAGATTAAATATTCACAAGAAAGCGAGTGATTTTCAACGTAGCGGGGATTATCAGGCGGCTAAAAAAGTTTACCGTGACGCGCTTCTTACATATCCCAACCAACCTGGTATGATATTGGGATTAGCAAGTGTTTTAGCATTACAGGATAATTCAGAGGAGGCTATCGAGTTAATGGAAAGAGGACTTCCACTTTCCATTAACGAAAAACAAAAAGCAACAATTCGTGCAGTTCTTTGTTTTTTATATTTAAAATGCAGAAATAAAAAGAAAGCAAACCACCTTGCGGCATCACTGCCTCATAAGAGAGAAAGTCGCGAAATAATATTACCTTTAATATCAAACGGACTTAATGACGATGAAATAAACATGAATATCAGAAATATAATAATTGGTGATGATGAATAATAAAGCATTTTAAAGTGGTAGTCAAATGGATGTGAATTGCATTTTATGAGCCAGGCTTGTCCAAAGGCGAACCTCTTTTCTTTGCTGGTGTATTTGGAATAGTCCTGTATTTTTAGCTCCTGCCGTCACAATATCAATGTAAAATATTCGCATTTTTCATTGACAAATATTCAAAGTCGCTGTAAAATATAAATGTGAAAGGGCAAAACCTCAAATGGTTGCGTCCAAATGGTATTACTAAAAAGTAATCGCTACTTTAGACGGTGGGTGGTTACTTTTTTATATTTCGATTTGCAAATATAGCAGCAATCGCAACAAGAGCGGAACAAACTATGTATGCTATCTCCATACTATCACCCCCTTTTCGCTGAAAGATGGGTGAACGCAACCGTCCGGCTTACGCCGTTTTCAGTTTTATCCCTACCGGATTTCTCCGGCAAGTAAATTATACAATATATTACATTAAATTACAATTCTTTTTTCGTAATATTCAACGTAAATTGTTTGGCGTCTTATTTGACCTTTATTTATTGTCACTTACAAAATAAAAAAGAAACTGTTGCCTCTCTTTTATTTTGTATGAAGCATCGGGGATTCGAAC
>DBDL01000070.1 GCA_002293545.1 Lachnoclostridium sp. UBA933
CGTTGATTTAAAAAAGACGATGGAATCATCTTATATTGAATACGCGATGTCGGTCATTGCTTCCCGTGCTCTGCCGGATGTAAGAGATGGATTAAAGCCGGTTCAGCGCAGGATTTTGTATGCGATGGTAGAATTAAATAATGGTCCCGATAAGCCGCATCGTAAATGTGCCCGTATTGTCGGTGATACGATGGGTAAATACCATCCGCATGGTGACAGTTCCATTTACGGGGCATTGGTAAATCTTGCACAGGAATGGTCCACAAGATATATGCTGGTTGACGGGCACGGGAATTTCGGATCAATTGACGGCGATGACCCGGCGGCAATGCGTTATACGGAGGCAAGGCTGAGTAAAATTTCAACCGAGTTGATTTCCGATATCAATAAAAATACGGTTGACTTTACCCCGAACTTTGATGAAACCGAAAAGGAACCGGCCGTACTTCCGGCGCGGTATCCTAATCTTTTAGTAAACGGGACCTCCGGAATCGCCGTAGGTATGGCAACGAATATTCCGCCTCATAATTTAACCGAAATTATTGACAGTGTCGTTAAAATTGTGGACAATATTGTGGAGGAAGACAGAACCACAACGATTGAAGAATTGCTTGACATTGTAAAGGGACCGGATTTCCCGACCGGGGCAACGATTTTGGGACATCACGGGATAGAGGAAGCATACCGTACCGGACGGGGTAAGGTGCGTGTCCGTGCGGTAACGGATATTGAAACAATGGCAAACGGGAAAAATTCGATTATTGTAACCGAACTGCCGTATATGGTAAATAAAGCACGGCTGATCGAGAAGATTGCAGAATTACATAAAGAGAAAAAGGTTGACGGAATAACCGATTTGCGTGATGAATCTGACAGGGAAGGGATGCGCATCTGTATTGAACTGAGGAAGGATGCCAATGCCAATGTTATTTTGAATCAGCTTTATAAGCATACGCAAATGCAGGATACGTTTGGGGTGAATATGCTTGCGCTTGTAAACAACCAGCCGATGGTTATGAACCTGCTGCAGATGCTTGAATTATATTTGAAGCATCAGGAAGAAGTCGTAACACGCCGTACGCAGTACGACTTAAATAAGGCGGAAGAAAGAGCACACATTTTGCAAGGATTGCTGACGGCACTTGACCATATTGACGAGGTGATTAAGATCGTCCGCGGTTCCAGAAACGGTGCCGCGGCAAAAGAGCGTTTGATTGAGCGGTTCGAGTTGTCGGACGAGCAGTCACAAGCCATCATTGATATGCGTCTGCGTGCGCTTACCGGATTGGAACGCGAAAAACTGGAAGCAGAGTTCAAGGAGCTGATGGACAAGATTGCAAACTTTAAAGCCATCTTAGCGGATCGGAAAATGCTGTTGGGAGTTATCCGTGAGGAAATTATTGTGATACGCGATAAATACGGTGATGACCGCCGGACAACGATCGGTTTTGATGAATACGATATCTCTATGGAGGATTTGATACCGGAAGAAAATACGGTACTGGCAATGACGCATCTGGGATATATCAAACGGATGACCAGCGATAATTTCCGGAGCCAAAACCGCGGCGGTAAAGGAATAAAGGGTATGCAGACTATTGATGAAGACTATATTGAGGATTTATTTATGGCGACAACACATCACTATCTGCATTTCTTTACAAACAAAGGGCGCGTATACCGGTTAAAGGCATATGAAATTCCCGAATCCGGAAGGACTTCACGCGGTACGGCGATTGTGAATCTTCTGCAATTGCTGCCGGAAGAAAAGATAACCGCTGTGATTGCGTTAAGAAAATACGATGAAAACAAATACTTGTTTATGGCGACGAAAAATGGTATTGTGAAGAAAACATCGCTTCGGGATTATATGAACATAAGGAAAACAGGACTGCAGGCGATTAACCTGAGAGATGATGATGACTTGATTGAAGTAAAGGTTACGGATAATCACAGAGATATTATTATCGTAACGAAAAACGGTCAGTGTATCCGCTTTCACGAAACCGACGTCCGTCCGACGGGGCGCACATCCATGGGTGTAATCGGGATGAGTCTTGGATTTGACGACGAGGTTGTCGGAATGCAGATGGATACGCAAGGGGAAAGCCTGCTGCTTGTATCGGAATACGGTATGGGAAAACGAACGGATATTGATGAATTTTCCGTACAGCACCGCGGCGGTAAAGGTGTAAAATGTTATAAGATAACAGAAAAAACAGGTGATGTCGTCGGTGCGAAATTGGTTCATGAAGACAAGGAAATCATGCTGATTACCAATGAGGGAATTATCATTCGCCTTGAGATCAATAATATATCAAAGCTCCGCAGAATTACATCCGGTGTTAAGCTCATGAATGTTGACAGTGAAAATGACATTGTTGTTGCAAGTATATCAAAGGTCCGTGATGAAGATACAAAAGAGGGAAACAACGAAGAAATCGGACAGGAAGAGCCGAATGAAAATATAGATTCTGCGGAACCGGAAAATATCAACACGGTAACGGAGCCGGAAAACAT
The DNA here is from genome assembly GCA_002293545.1 of Lachnoclostridium sp. UBA933. GTDB lineage: Bacteria > Bacillota > Clostridia > Lachnospirales > Lachnospiraceae > UBA933. The sequence goes on from DBDL01000070.1 coordinate 2,521, forward strand.
CAATACAGAAACGAATCAGGAAAATAACGAAGAGGCCGGACAAGATGAAGATCATTGAATCCGTACAGATTACCGAAGCAGTTAAAGAAATGTGTATTGAGGTCAATTATAAGCTTTCGGAAGATATGCACGAGGCTCTCCGGCAGGCAGGAGAGAGAGAAGAGTCAGCACTTGGGGTGCAAATCTTAGAGCAATTGGAGCAGAATATGAAGATTGCCGCAGAAAGTAAAATCCCCATATGTCAGGACACGGGTATGACCGTAGTATTTATGCAGATTGGTCAGGATGTCCGTATTGAGGGCGATTATATCGAAGATGCAGTCAATGAGGGGATTCGGCGGGGATATAAGGAAGGTTACCTGAGAAAGTCTGTTGTCGGTGATCCGATCTTTCGGAAGAATACGGAAGATAATACGCCGGGAGTGATACATTATGAAATCGTTCCCGGAGATAAGATAAAAATTACGGTTGCCCCGAAAGGCTTCGGAAGTGAAAATATGAGCCGGGTTATTATGCTGAAACCCGCTGACGGGATTACGGGAGTGAAACAGGCTGTTTTAGAAACGGTAAAGGCGGCGGGAGCCAATGCCTGTCCGCCGATGGTAATCGGCGTCGGAATCGGCGGCACATTTGAAAAATGCGCCTTGCTTGCTAAAAAAGCACTTACGAGAAAGGTGGCTTCCTATTCGGATATTCCTTATGTCAGGGAGCTGGAAAAGGAGTTATTGGATGAAATAAACGGTCTTGGAATCGGACCGGCGGGATTCGGCGGTACGGTTACCGCAGTCGGTCTGAATATTGAAACCTGCCCGACGCATATTGCGGGACTTCCGGTTGCCGTAAATATCTGCTGTCATGTCAACCGTCACATAACAAGGGTTTTATAGAGGATGGATTATGGAGCATCATATCAGAATGCCGCTGACGAAGGATAAGGTGAAGGAATTGAAAGCCGGTGATTATGTATATATAACCGGGACGCTTTATTCGGCAAGAGATGCGGCGCATAAGAGAATGTACGAAAGCTTGGAAAAGGGAGAGGTACTGCCTTTTCCGCTTGAAAATCAGATTATATATTATATGGGACCGACGCCGGGCAGAGAAGGTCAGGTGATTGGTTCTGCCGGACCGACAACAAGCGGACGCATGGATAAATATACGCCGTGCCTTTTGAATCAGGGACTGTGCGGGATGATTGGCAAGGGGAAGCGTTCGGAAGAAGTATTGTCCGGTATGAAGCAGAATACCGCTGTTTATTTTGCGGCAGTAGGCGGAGCCGGAGCGCTTTTATCAAAATGTATCAAGAAAAGTGAAGTGATTGCCTATGAGGATTTGGGAACAGAGGCAGTCCGGAAATTGTATGCGGAAAATTTTCCGGTCATTGTTGCGGCGGATTCTGAGGGAAATGACATATATGACATAAAGTAACAGGCATATAAAATATCATAATAACAATACCGCAGCTATTCCAAAGGAGTCCTTGGCATGACACTAAAACACATCCGTATTTTTGCCGCGGTTTATCAGGAAGTAAGCGTTACCGAAGCCGCTAAGAAATTGAATATGACGCAGCCGGCAGTCAGTTTGGCCATTCGCGAGCTGGAACGGCATTACGAAACAAAGCTGTTCGAGCGTTACGGAAGAACGATCCGTCCGTCCGGTGTTGCGGAAACCCTTTATGAATACGCGTCGCAGCTCCTATCATTGTATGATGAAATGGATGCGGAAATCTTGAATTGGAATGTCGGAGGGAATTTACGGATCGGGTGCAGTATCAGTATTGGGACATGCCTTATTCCGTATTATTTGAAACGGTTCAAGGAAGAATATCCGGAATTGCAAACCTATGTTAAGATAGACAGTTCGGATGTAATCGAAGAAATGATACTGGAGAATAAGCTGGACTTTGCATTAATTGAAGGGATGGTCCATTCGGATAAGATAAAATATGAGAGCTTTCTTGAGGATGAGCTGGTTACGATCTGCGGCAAATCCCATCATTTATCAGAGAAAGAGAATGTTTCTCTCGAAGAACTGAAACAGGAGAATTTTTTACTGCGTGAGAGAAACAGCGGGACAAGAGAGTTAATTGAAACGGAATTTGCAGCACGTGATTTTTTTATAAAGCCTGTCTGGGAAAGCACCAGTACGACCGCTATTATTAACGGAGTAACCGCAGGTCATGGAATATCCATCCTGCCCAAACGTTTGCTGGATGAACAGATACGGCTTGGGCAAATCATTCCCCTGCATATGAAAGAAATCAGCTTCAAACGTTTTTATTATATTATTTACTACCAAAAAAAACATCTTATGCCCGCCGCATTGGATTTTATTGAAATCATAAAAAGGCATGATTCATTCTGAAAATAAATGAAGCTGCTTAATCGTAACTTTTATCTTTTCACCAACGGAAAGTGAGGGTTCTTCTAAATCCCGGAAGGCGATTAAGACGATATCATCTATCTTAACCTTAATCTCCATATAATCACCGCGAAAAGAAGTATCGACAACGGTGCCGTTCTGTCCGCCCGTAATGCTGTCTGCGTCATTCTTACCAAAAAGTTTTATGTTTCTGGGGCGGAGAACCGCCGCCGAACAATCCTCATTCACATTAAAGTCCTTTAATGTACGATGATTGTTAATAATCGTAGACTGTCCAATGAACTGTGCAACAAAAAGCGTTTTGGGATTATGATAGATGTCGATGGGTGTACCGATTTGCTCAACCTTGCCCTTGTTTGTCACAATAATTTCATCAGCAACTTCAATCGCTTCTTCCTGGTCATGAGTTACAAAGATACTGGTAACGCCTACCTGACTTATCATTTCCCGCAGCCATGTACGTAGTTCCTTGCGGACTTTCGCGTCGATTGCGGCAAATGGTTCGTCTAAAAGGAGAAGATGGGGGTTTGGTGCCAAAGCCCTTGCAAAAGCAACACGCTGTCTTTGTCCTCCGGAGAGCTGATTCGGATAGCGGCCTCCGAGATCTTCCAGTCCAATCAATTTCAACAATTCTTTCACACGATTTTTGATTACCGGTTTTTTGACTTTTTGTACTTCCAAGCCAAAGGCAATGTTATCAAAAACCGTCATATACCGAAACAATGCATAATTTTGAAAAACGAAACCGATACCCCGTTTACTTCCGGGAATATCATTTACGACGACATTATCTATGATAATCTCTCCCGAATTCGGGACATCAAGCCCTGCAATCATACGCAAAATGGTTGTCTTTCCGCTGCCGCTCGGACCTAAAAGAGCGACGAGATTCCCTTTTTGAATTCCAAAGGAAACATCATCCGAAGCATGGAATCCGTCAAATGTTTTATAGATATGTTTAAGTTCTACGTACATATTTAACCTCCGTTAATGTTTATTGCTTCTTTTTGTATTCTACAATATTTCTTGCAATCAAAATCAGAACAGCAAGAATAACTAAGATAGAAGATACGGCAAAGGCAGCCGTTGTATTGAACTCATTATACAGAATTTCTACGTGGAGCGGCAGTGTGGTCGTTTTCCCGCGAAGCCTGCCTGACAGTACCGAAACTGCCCCGAACTCTCCCATTGCCCTTGCACTGCACAAAATAATACCATAGAGCAGTGCCCATTTAATATGCGGAAAGGTTATCTTCCTGAATATCTTAAATCCGCTTGCCCCCATCAAAGCCGCCGCTTCTTCCTCGTCTTTTCCCTGTGCATTCAGAACAGGGAGAATCTCCCGTGAGATAAAGGGGAAAGTAACAAAGATCGTAGCAATGACAACACCCGGTACGGCAAAAACAATTTTTGTACCCAGTAAATCGGCAAGCCCCTTTGCCCATCCGATATTACCAAAGGTCAAAATAAATATCAGTCCCGCGATAACAGGGGAGATGGCAAAAGGAATATCAATTAAGGATACGAGAAACTGTTTCCCCCGAAAATGATATTTGGATATCGTCCAAGCGGCAAATATACCAAACACGGTATTAATAACGACGGCAATAACGGTAGCCAGTATGGTCAGCGTGAGTGCTTTTATGGTGTAACTGTCTGTCACCGCATTCATATAAGCGGTAAAGCCGTCCTTTAGTGCGCTAATGACAACCACCAGTAAAGGAAGCAGCAGCATCACAAAAAGAAAAAGAAGGCTGATTACAATCAGACATATCTCTACCTTTTTTGAGCCTGTATTATGCTTTTGCTCGATTACCTTTGATATTTCTGTCAGAGTATCGGTTTCTGCCGGAAGCGGTTTGCTCCGTGACTCTTTTTTATGGAAAGCTTTTTTATTTGCCATAATAATAACCCTGCCCTTTCTGTGAAAATTACAATATGTGATTACTTTTCCCGTTATGAATTTGTATATTTACTCGTTCTTACCTGTATGATATTAATGAGTAACAGTATTAAAAATGAGATAATCAGTAAGATAAGAGCGATTGCCGTTGCGTCCGCGTATTTATACTGCTCAAGCTTCGACACAATCAGCAGCGGCGCAATTTGGGTTTTGAGCGGAATATTACCGGCGATAAAAACAACGCTTCCATATTCCCCGATACCCCTTGCCAGCGCGAGTCCGAAACCGGTCAGCATGGCAGGAAAAATCTCCGGAAAAATAACCTTAAAAAATATTCTGCGGCGGCTGGCGCCGAGTATCGCCGCCGCTTCCTCATATTCATTGTCAAGCTTCTCAAGAACAGGCTGAATGGATCTCACGACAAACGGGATGCCGATAAAAATCATCGCAATCGTTATACCGATTGATGTGTAAGCAATCTCTATACCGGCTTGTGCAAAAATGCCCCCGATCCAGCCTTTATCTACATACAGTGAGGTAAGTGCTATCCCGGCAACGGCAGTCGGCAGGGCGAACGGAAGCTCAATCATCCCGTCAACAATGCGTTTACAGGGGAAATCATAGCGAACCAGCACCCATGCCAGAATAACGCCGAATACACTGTTTACCAGTGCGGCAATCAATGCACAGGAAAGGCTTACAATATAACCGGATACCACCTGTTTATCCGTGACAATTTTGAAAAATTCCATTGGAGAAAGCTTCGATGCCGTTAAGGCAATCGAAGCCAGCGGAATTAATACAATCAGTCCAAGAAGCGTTATTGTGACACCCATAGAGAGGCTAAAGCCCGGAATCACATGGATTCCTTTTTTATTCTTTACCTTCACAATCTGCTGCTGCATTGTTAAACTCCTTCATCCATTGAGATATTTTATTGTGCGGGTGCGGTATAGATTTGATCAAATATGGCACCGTCATTGAAATAATCATTGTAAGCCTTATCCCAGCCGCCGAAATCATTAATCGTAACCATATTCATATTGAGATTAAAGGTTTTTGAAAAGTCTTTCAAAATGGTTTCATTGGTCGGACGGTAAAAGTTCTCGCCGATAAGTTTCTGTGCGGCATCTGAATAGAGATATTCCAAATATGCGCTTGCCACTTCCTCGGTACCGCGTTCCTTTGCCACGCTGTCAACAACGGCAACAGAAGGTTCCGCAAGGATACTGATACTGGGAGTAATCATTTCATATTCATTCGGTTTTTCTTTTAACGTAAGAAATGCCTCATTTTCCCAAGCCAAAAGGACATCGCCCTGCCCGTTCTCTACAAATGTACTGGTTGAACCTCTGGCTCCCGAATCAAGTACAAGCACATTTTTATATAATTTCGTTACAAAATCCTTGATTTTTGCCTCGTCGCCGTTAAATTCCTTATCCGCATATGCCCAAGCGGCTAAAAAGTTCCAGCAGGCACCGCCGGAGGTTTTCGGGTTTGGAGTAATGACACCGACACCGTCTTTCACCAAGTCGCCCCAATCCTTAATACCTTTTTCATTTCCCTTACGTACCAAAAATACAATTGTGGATGTGTAAGGAGAGCTATTATGTTCAAATTGGTCAATCCAACCGCTTTCAATCAGCCCCTCATTTTCAATCGCGGTAATATCCCGTGCAAGTGCCAGTGTAACGACGTCGGCTTCATTCCCCTCAATCACCGAACGAGCCTGTGAACCGGAGCCGCCGTGGGATGCCACGATTTCCACATCCTCACCCTTTTCTTCTTTCCAATATTTTTTAAACTCCTCGTTATACGCTGCATAAAATTCTCTTGTCGGATCGTAAGAAACATTTGTAATTTCCACTTTTTTTGCTTCTCCCGCAGTCCCCTCTTCCGTATTATTTCCACATCCCGTAAATATAGACGCCCCCAATACGAGTCCGGTAACTGATAAAGCAAGAAGCTTCTTTGATAAAATTCCTTTCATAATTAACCTCCGTTTAGCCGCGCTGCGGCATATAGTAATAAATTTCCTCTTAAGAATATCAGGGAATGAACCCCGTGTCAAGAATATATTTAAAAATCATATAGATATATATAGAAAATCATATATGTTACCCTTAATCCTTATGAAAAAGCATTTTAAAGAGAATTTTATTCCTGAAGGAAATTCATGAGAAAATAAGGTTTGACAAAGAGTATATCTTCTGATAAAATAAATTTTACGCTGAAAACTTAATATTATACAAGATTCAGAATTTGGAGAAGTACTCAAGTGGCTGAAGAGGTGCCCCTGCTAAGGGCATAGACTGTTTACGCGGTGCGAGGGTTCAAATCCCTCCTTCTCCGTTTATATTTTTCTTTTATATCAAGGTATCCTATCAAGGCAGAATGGTCCGGACAGGATACTTTTTTGTACTTTAATGAATTGCATTAGTCACTGCTTGAAAAAATACGGATAATATGTTACTCTGAAAAAAATAAGTAAAGGAGAAAGCTTATGAACTATACATTTACACAGAGTACGGCATTTCCATTGGTTGAGGTTATATTAGCAAGCGGTGAAGAAATTAAGATCGAACGCGGAAGTATGGTATATCACAATGGTGACGTTTCACTTGAGGGTAAGATGAACAGCAACAGCGGAGGAGTCGGCGGTTTGGTAAAAGCTTTCGGCCGCTCTATGGTCAGCGGAGAAAGTATTTTTATTACCAAAGCAACAGGAATGAGAGATGGGGCAAAGATTTCCCTGGCGCCGTCTACGCCGGGTGCAATTCGGGAACTGAAGATTGGCGGAGAGCAGTGGCGAATATGTGACAAATCATTTCTGGCATGTGACAGCAGCGTAACCTATGAAATGAAGCGTCAATCCGTTGGAAAAGCACTATTCGGAGGAACAGGCGGTTTCTTTATTATGGAAACAAAGGGAAACGGCAGTATGCTGGTCAACAGCTACGGGGACATAAATGAAATTCATTTAGACGGTTCAAAAAGTATTGTTGTTGACAATACCCATGTTGTTGCATGGAGCACTTCATTAAATTATACAATTAAAGTAGCTTCCGGAACGTTTGGTTTCAAAACCGGAGAAGGACTCGTCAATGAATTCAGCGGTGTGGGTACCGTATTAATTCAAACGAGAAATATACAGTCACTGGCACAGGTATTGATCCCGTTTATTCCGAGAAACTGACGGCAAGATTGACTATATACAACGCCAAAATACAAAGAATTTTGGCGTTGTATGTATGATAAAAAGCCGAAAGCAAATGGTATTCTTGCCGTCGGCTTTTTAAGTATGCAGAGTACCGTCCTTTCAACATTAGAGGAGGGAACACTGTACTAGTACAGTGAAACGTACAATGAAATATTATTGAATCTCAATTCTTGAGGAAACCTCATCTTCTTTCATTTTCTTTGCCACAATTTCCAAAACACCGTCTTTAAATGTTGCCGATATATCTTCTGTTGCAATATTCGGCAGGTAAACGGCACGCTGCATAGAACTGAACCGTCTTTCTCTGTGAATGTATTTATCGTCTTTGGAATCGTCTTTGTTGACTTCTCTCTGTACGGAAATAGAAAGCTGATTATTTTCATAATCAATTTTAATTTCATCCTTGCTTATGCCGGGCAGTTCCGCATCAATCATATAGGTTTCTTCATTTTCACGTATGTCCATTTTAAAGCTGTCCGTATGAAAATTTGTTGTCATCAGGTTTCCATTGTCAAAAAAGTCATCAATCAGGTTGTGAACATCTGTAATATCGCGTCCCCTTCTTCTTGTTACGTAATTGTTGTCAAATGGTGTCAATCCAAACATAATGAATTCCTCCTTTTAAAATTATTTTTATTGTTAGCACTCGACCTCATTGAGTGCTAACAATAGCATAACTCATTATTTTCCTTTTGTCAATACCTTATTATATACTTTTTTAAAATAATGATTCGTACCTTATTTTGCGGAAGGATATATTCGTGTCATTTAATGCGAAATTCAAGGTTAAATCTATTGATTTTTGCACGAGTCTGTGCTAGGCTATGCTTACACCGGTTAAGGAGGGGGTCGCTATGTATAGAAAAATAACAGCCTTTTTGGAAGCGTGGAAGGAAAGTCCGCACCGCAAGCCCTTGATATTGCAAGGGGCAAGACAGGTGGGTAAGACCTATTCTATTTTAGAGTTCGGACGTACCCATTATGAAAATGTTGCCTATTTCAACTTTGAAACCAACCCTAAGCTGAATGAAACCTTTGACGAAAACATCAGTCCCGATTATCTGATCCCTATTTTATCGCATATCGCAGGTCAAACCATCGTCAGAGAAAAAACACTGATTGTATTTGACGAGGTACAGCTTTGCGAAAGAGCACTCACTTCACTGAAATACTTCTGCGAGAACGCTCCTGATTATCATGTCATTGTGGCAGGCAGTTTGCTCGGTGTGGCAGTTAATAGAGCTAAGTTCTCTTTCCCTGTGGGCAGGGTAGATATGAAAACCCTCTATCCGATGGATATTGAGGAGTTTTTGCTGGCTCTGGGTGAGGATGCTTTGGTCAAGAGGATTCAGAAATGCTTCCATAGCGATACACCAATGCCTTCTGCCATGCATGATACGGCGATGCAGTTCTATCGCCAGTACCTTGTTATCGGCGGGATGCCGGAGTGCGTGTCGCAGTTTGCCGAAACAAAGGACTATATCCTTGTCCGTCACACGCAGGATACTATTTTAGCAAGCTATCTGAATGATATGAGCAAGTATAACAATCTCAATGAAATCAAGAAAACACGCCTTGCCTATGACAATATCACCGTACAGCTTTCAAGGAAGAACACCCGTTTTCAGTATAAGCTGATTAAAAAAGGCGGGCGGGCTTCCGAGTTTGAGAATGCCATCGAATGGCTGACATTATCGGGTATTGTGTCGCAGGTATATAAAGTGGAGCAAATCAAGAAGCCTGTTGAGAACTATCGGGATATTGATGCGTTCAAGATTTATGTTTCTGATTTAGGATTGCTCTGTGCAAAAAAGGACTTGGCGGCAAATGATGTTCTCTGTATGGTGGAGGAATTGAGCGATTTCAAGGGCGGTATGGCTGAAAATTATGTGGAGGTGCAGCTCTGCATCAATGGTTACAAGACTTATTATTGGGAATCTGAGCGTGGGGCTGAGATTGATTTTGTTATTCAGCGTGACGGGCAGCTTATCCCCATTGAGGTGAAATCGGCAGACAATACCAGAGCCAAGAGTCTAAAGGTCTATATAGAAACCTATAAGCCTGCTTATGCCATTAAACTATCTGCAAAGAACTTCGGTTTTGAAGACGGGAAAAAGACTGTGCCTCTTTACGCTGCGTTTTGTATTTGAAATCGACAGAATTAGGGGAAATTGGAATTACAGAAGTGGTATATGAAAAGCTTTCAATCCCGTTTTTTGGATGTTCTCAAAATAAAGTATGCTTTTTAAATAGCCGATTGGTATAACAACCAATCGGCTATTTGCATTTTGAGAGGGGACATATGAAATGTAAAAAAGATATTAGCCCTGCTTTTTCCGCTGCTTATTTTTCTTGTTTCTATAATAAATCCAAAATAAGATTGCCACAATTGCCCATACGGGTGATGTCACTGCCAAGGCAATTACAAGCCACTGGAATACTGCTACAAACAGATTTACGATGAACATCAGTCCGTTTTTGATTAAATATCCCATATCGCTAAAGCTGAGGGCATTCCAGTTAATTTCTTTTTTTTCTTTCTCAGGTTCTAGCTCTTGGCGGATACTCAGGGTTATGGTTGCCATACCAACTAAACTGTTCCATCGTTTCAGCTTGCCTTCTTCTACTTCGATTTCTTCTGTTATCTGGTCAATGATTCCTTGCAACTGTGTGATTTCTTCTATCGTTTCTGCTTTTTTCAGCAGGGTATAGTATTGCTGCAATGACTTTCTTTTTGACTCTAAACGTGTTTTTGTATCATAATAATTGTCTGTGATATCATCCGAAGTCATATTGCTGTTAATGATTTTTCCTTTTTCACCAACAAAATCTATCAGTTGATTTATGTTATCCGGAGGAATTTTATATGTGGCTTGAATCAATGTAAAGGATTCATCATTTGACATGGTATAGCTGAACTCATATCCTCCCAGTTCACTGCCGCGTTTTTTCATCTCTCCGTACAATTTTGCCGCATCGGGGGATTCTATCTCCAACGCTGCGTTTTTTATAACCTTTCGTTCTGCGGAAGTGTCTGCTGCCCGTTTTGATGTTCCCGTTTCCAAGTTTTCATTGTTTGTTTCATCCGTCGCTTCATTATCGGCGTCTTGAATCCCCATATTATTTTCATTGGATTCTGCCGTCATATCTTCCGAAACCGCATTTTCCCCCATATCACCGCCGTTACTGTCACATGCGGCAATGACAAATAATATACAAAACATGATAAAGATCAATGTAAATTTTCTCTGAATCGTCATCGAATCCTCTCCTTTTGCACAATCAAACCGAAACATACCGGTAAATTTTATTGCATTTATTATCACACAGTGCATATAAATTGTCAAGGCAGAATAGCTTCTTCTGCCCGTAAAAAAAATTAAACTTCTTGTAAGTTACGTAACGTAATATGTTATAATATTATCAGGAGAGAAAAGATGAATGCGGATAATACCGCGTGGAAAGAAAAGCAAAAGCTTGCCGAAGGGTTTATCAGCAAGGCACTGGAAATATATTTTCAGGAATTAGGCTGTAATCCCTTTGGGGACAGGAGGGGCACATGACACAAATCGTTCAGGTGCATCAGTTGTATAAAAGGTATGGTGACAACACTGCTGTGAACGGAATATCTTTCGGAGTCGGACAAGGCGAAATCTTTGCGCTGCTTGGGACAAACGGAGCAGGAAAGACAACAACCCTCGAATGTATCGAAGGGCTTCGTAAATTTGACAGCGGACGGATTCAGGTAGACGGAAAAATCGGCGTTCAGCTTCAACTGTCTTCCCTTCCGGAAAACATCAAAGTGGCTGAGGCTTTGACTTTGTTTCGTAAATGGAGTAAAGCGCCGGTTGATTCTTCGCTTTTAGACGCTCTTGGAGTCAGTGAATTGAAAGCAAAACAATACAAAGAGATGTCAACCGGACAGCAGCGGAGATTACATCTGGCATTGGCACTGATTAGGAATCCCGATGTTGTATTTCTGGATGAACCGACTGCCGGGCTTGATGTGGAGGGCAGGGTATCGCTTCATGAGGAAATCCGTAAATATAAGGATAAAGGAAAAACAATTATCATGGCAAGCCACGATATGGCAGAAGTAGAAAGTCTTTGTGACCGGATTGCCATATTGAAAGACGGAGAAATAGCTTTTATCGGTACGGCAGAAGAATTGACTGCCCAAATCGGCATGAAGTGCCGCATTCATATAAAAACAAATCATAGTGAAGAAGTCTTTGAGTCCGATAACATAGGCGAAACCCTTTTGACCGAGCTGGAGAATTTTAAGAAACAGGGAATTGCTGTTTCAGATGTGAGGATTGAGCGTGCAACACTGGAACAGCGTTTTATGGATATTGCAAGGGGGGAAGTCAAATGAGTGCTTTTTTATACGGGATTAGAATTCAATGGATGATGGATTTACGGAATAAAGGGATCCTGATTACTTATTATATTGTACCGCTTGTGTTTTTTGCATTTATGGGTGTTATTTTTACTTCGATTGATCCCAATGCAAAAAATACGCTGATTCAGTCTATGACGATATTCGGGGTCAGCATGGGGGCATTTTTGGGAGCACCCGCGCCTCTTGTCGAACTGTACGGGAGTGATATTAAGAAATCTTACAAAGCAGGCGGCATTCCGCTCTGGATTGGTATGGTGAATAACCTTATTTCGGCATTTTTGCATTTACTTCTCATGAGTACCATCATTTATCTTGTTGCTCCGATTGCATTTGAAGCAAGCACTCCGGAGAGTACGCCGTTTTATTTTTTATCGCTCTGCATTTTCCTTTTGGTCTGTCTGCTTATCGGTTCGCTGATCGGACTGTGTGTTAAAAATGCATCGAAACTTACCATGATATCACAATTTTTATTTTTACCGTCAATTATGCTTTCGGGAATCATGTTCCCCACGGCGATGCTTCCGAAAGCAATCGCAAATGCGGGTTTCATCTTTCCCGCCGCTTGGGGTATGAAAATGATGACCGGTGCCGAACCGGAAATGAATCAGTTGATACCATTAGTTATCATAGGTATTTGTGCTGTTTTATTATGTGTTTTCCAACTGAGGAAAATAAATAAAGTATAAGTAAAAGGGTTGTGGTTCCATACACAACCCTTTTCACAGTGAATCGTTATTGTAACAATGCTTTTTCCAAAGCGTCTACTACAGTTTCCAAAACCTTGATTCTTGCATACAGCTTTGAGTTGGCTTCAACGATAATCCAAGGGGCATGGGCAGATGAGGTGCGGACAATCATTTCATCTACCGCTTTTTCATATTCATCCCATTTTTCGCGGTTTCTCCAGTCCTCGTCCGTAATTTTCCATTGCTTCTCCGGTGTTTCCTGTCTTTGCTTAAATCGTCTTTCTTGTTCCTCTTTATCAATATGCATCCAGAATTTCAATATGACGGCACCGGACTTGGCAATATGCTTTTCCATATTGTTGATTTCATTATATGCCCGTTTCCATTCATCCTCTTGGGCAAATCCTTCGACTCTTTCGACCAGGACACGCCCATACCACGTTCGGTCAAAGATTGCCGCATGACCTGCTTTCGGAAATTCCTCCCAAAACCGCCATAAATAATGATGTGCCCGCTCAATATCATTGGGTGCGGCTACCGGTATGACATGATACCCTCTTGGGTCCATACAATCGGTCAAACGCTTAATCGCACCGCCTTTTCCGCCGGCATCCCATCCCTCAAAAGCCAGGACGAGCGGAACCCTGTCCTGATACATTTTGCTGTGCAATAAGGACAAACGGTTCTGCAGATTCTTTTTCTTTTTTTCATATTCTTTATGATTTAAGGTCAGGCTCATATCGACGCCTTGTAAAACTCCGTTCGCAAAGTCACCGGTAACGCCGTCTACATACAGGTCCGTAATACATTTTGATTTTTCTTTCTGCTCAATTGCGGCTTTCAAACGGTTGATTACGGCAGACATGATTTTACAGGACGCATATCTCCTGTCCGTTGATTCCACTACCGTCCACGGTGCATTCGGTACGTCCGTCTGAACCAGCATCCGGTCAAATTTCTCCATGCATTCCTTATAATTCTTATTATTTTTCCAATCATCTTTTGTTACCCGCCATTTGGTATTCGGCGTACTTTCCAGCCTTTTAAGACGCCTCTTTTGCTCTTGTTGTGAAATGGCAAGAAAAAACTTTATAATGACGACACCGTCGTCTGTAAATTGCCTTTCAAATTGAATGATTTCATCCAATTCAAGGTCGTCATATTTGTATGCCCCCAGATACCAGCTCCGGTCATAAATATGCATTTTCCCTTTCGGAGGTGTCTTCGTAAAAAAACGCCAAAAATAAGGACGCATTTCTTCCTCTTCCGACGCTTTCTCTGTTGTGAACACACGGAATCCCCTCGGATCAAGAGGACGGATTAAATGATTGATCATCGTTCCTTTTCCCGAAGCACCGAATCCCTCAAAGAGAATCATTACCGGAATATCCAAGTTGCGGCACTTTCTTTGGATTTCGCCGAACTGGATTTTCATCTTTTCCATCCATTCCTTGTAGTCGCTCTTTTCCATTGATTTGCTTAGGTCTATTTTATCCAGCATAGAAATTACCTCCGTTTATTTTTCCTGCATTATGGTTTCCATCCTTAACAATCTTTATATCCGTATCTTACCATGAATCAAATGAAGTATCAACAATGGGTTTCTCCTTTTTACAGTTTCCCCTGACTGTGATACAATAATACGGCAGATAAAAGCACAAAATATCATGAAAGAAAATAATATTTCCCGTATCATTGTCTTTAATGGAAAGGGAGATAGCGTGAAGCCAATAACATTTTCATTTTATGTGCAAAAACATGCACAGGAACGGAGAGTATTATGGATTGGATTACCAGTATCCAACGGGCGGTTGATTATATGGAATCTCATATTTGCGAGCCCATTAATTATGAAGAAACGGCAAAGCAGGCATATTCGTCCAGCTTTCATTTTCAGCGGGTATTTCATATTTTATGCGGTTATACATTAGGCGAATACCTCCGCATGAGGCGGCTTTCCCTTGCGGGGAGCGAGCTTGCCTCATCGGACTGCCGGGTAATTGATATCTGCACTAAAATACGGTTATGACACACCGGAAAGTTTCAGCCGGGCATTTACCAAGTTTCACGGTGTATCCCCCTCACGCGTAAAATCCGGAAACGTCACGCTCAAGTCCTTTTCGCCGCTTGCAGTAAAATTAATCTTGGAAGGAGGAAATACAATCCACTACAGAATTGAAAGAAAAGAAGCATTTCGGCTGATTTGCAGCAGGCTCCGGGCACCATATCATTCGGAACTGACAACCGAACAAATCATCCGGCAGTTTTGGCGGGAGCGCACGGAAGACGGTACGATTTCTTCGTTGTGCCGCCACATTCCCAAGGATGATATTTTTAAAGACAGTATCGTCGGGGCCAGTTTCGGCAGGGATGCGGCTGACAAGGAATTTCCGTATGCCATCGGCGCTTATTATAAAGGGATGCCGGTACTCGATCAGCGGCTTACGATTGAGGAAATTCCCGCTCATACCTATGCGGTTTTCCCTTGCACCGGCAAACTGCCTGAGGCGTTTATGGAACTCTATGGGAAAGTATACAGTGAGTTTTTTCCGGCCAGTGAATACCAGCCTGCCGGCGGTACGGATTTTGAAGTCTATCCCAGTGCCGATGTATCGAATCCCGAATATACCTGTGAGTTTTGGGTGGCTGTGGAAAAGAAATAGTCTGCGGAGATGAAATCCTTTGACGAATTATTAAAATATAAAATGACGGGAGATATGTATAATGAATCAAAAAAATAGGTCAGAAGCAATCAATAAGCTAGAAACGATGGTAAATCAAAAGTATAGCAATATTACCGGAATCAATGTTTTGAAAGGCGGGGAAGCCGTTTATGAAAAATATTTTAACAATTATACCGCAGCCGACCCAATTCATGTCGCATCGGTAACAAAAAGTATTTTTTCCGCCTTAATTGGCATTGCCATAGAAAAGGGTTATATAAAAAATACGGAACAGAAAATAATTGACTTTTTTCCAGACGATACGGTGCGGCAAGACGAAAAAACATTTCAAAATATCACGGTGAAGGATATGATTACGATGACCGCTCCTTACAAGTATGAAACAGAGCCATATGAAGAATTTTTTTCAAGTGAAAACTGGATGGAGTTTGCCTTCGATTGTTTGGGCGGTGACGGACCAATCGGTGAGTTTCATTATTCAGCTATTGTCGGGACGCATATTTTATCCGGTATCCTTACAAAGGTGACCGGACAATCCGTATTTAATTTTGCCAAGGAAAATTTATTTGTACCGTTGGGAATTGAGGTGAAAGATCATGTGATACTGCATAATAAAGAGGAACACATGGCTTTCTTTCAGGGGAAAGGTACCAGCGGCTGGGCAGCCGATATGCAGGGAATCAATCCGGCAGGCTGGGGACTCACTTTAACCGCCGGGGATATGGCGAAAATCGGTCAGTTATACCTGAACCGCGGAGTATGGAATACCAAACAAATCATCCCTGCCGGATGGATTGACGAAAGTACACAAATACACAGCAGATGGGGTGAGTTGTCCTATGGATATCTGTGGTGGATTATCGACGGCAGCAAACGATCCTATGCCGCTATGGGGGACGGGGGAAATGTGATTTATATTAATACACAGAATGAAATCGTTGTTTCTATCGCCGCAATTTTTAAACCGGATGTTTATGACCGGATTGAATTGATTCAAGAACAGATTGAACCGGTTTTTGAAAATTGCCTGTGATGCTTTGTCATGCTCCGGTATATGGTTTCATTTCTTCCGAACCGCCGGAGCCATTATAAACAGAGGGTTCGTACATGTCATATCGGGAGTTCTCCGTCCTTAATCGTCAGGAGCCGCTTCGCCAATTCCAAATCTTTGCCGCTGTCAATATCCACAGAATGTTCTTCCTCCATCAGAAAACCAATGGGATTATCATTAAAACTGAGTGTTTCATCAATATCCGCGGTAAGATTTATATAAATACTTCCGTTCACCGCAACGTATGGCTTCATATCCTGACGTCTGACCGTACTTGTTCCCAATATCAATGGCGTTAATTCCGATTCGTCATTCATACTGCGAATCAAAACAGGGGAATCACGAACAGGGGATACGGATAATAGTCCTTTTCTCCCATGCTTATAAAATTCATTTACCGCTTGTTCAATATCTCTGTATGTTCTCAGCGGAGAAGTCGGCTGCAGCAAAACCAGCACATCATAAATTCTGCCGTTGTCCTTTAACTGCCCTATGGCATGAAGAACGGCATCAATCGTTTTTGCTCTGTCCGACGCAAGCGCCTTTGGTCTGAGAAAGGGGGTCTCCGCACCGTATTCCCTTGCGATACCCGCAATTTCTTCACTGTCCGTCGTCACAATGACATCATCAATCGCACTGCATTTTTTTGCCGCTTCGATGGTATATGAAATAAGCGGTTTTCTGCATAAGGAAACGATATTTTTATTTTTGATCCCCTTACTTCCGCTTCTTGCCGGAATCAAAGCGAGAATTCTGTCATGCTCTTTCATCAAATGTTTTCTTTCCCTTTCGCTGATTTGAGTAAAATTTTGATGAATTGTCAATCACAAATCATTGTAGTCAACAAATATTTTTTGGAGCGGTAAATTCCATATTTCTTTATTTTGAATGATTTCCATAAACTGTCCGGTACTGTTTCCGTTTCCGAACACATCGTTTTTGATACGGTACTCGTCAATTCTTTTTATTGCCTGCAAAATCTCATTTCTTTTTGGTTCCACGTGCTGGATATTTTTTAGTATTTCAATATGATATCTGCCGTTTTGTCTTGTACCGATATCAATCGCCGGAATTCCATATATTCCGCTCTCCCTTATACCGGCACTGGAGTTTCCCGCAATAAAATCCGAGTGCTTTAACAGAGTCAAAAAGTATTCAAATCGAATCGACGGATAAATCCGAAAGTGATCGTTTCCTTTCCACTTCTTTATCTCATCCAGAATAATTTCTGTTCCCAGATCATTGTTGGGGTATATAACCACATAATCTTTTCCGGTTTCTTCCAGAGTATCCGCTATCTCCCGAATCTGCCTGCCAATTGTGTCCTGTTCTGTCGTAACCGGATGGAATGCAAAGACAGCATATCGCTGAAAAGGGATTTCATAGTAATCCTTCACAAATTCAATTCGGGGCAGACGGTCTGATTTCATCACATCAATATCCGGCGAGCCGATTACATAGATATTTTTTTCATCCTCGCCCAACTGTACAAGGCGGGCTGCCGCTTCTTTATTCGACACCATATGGAGATGGGCAAATTTCGTAATGGCGTGCCGGATGGAATCATCAATCGTCCCCGTAATTTCGCCGCCTTCGATGTGAGCAACAATAATATTATTCAATGCGCCGACAATGGCGCCTGCCAGTGCGTCGGTCCGATCTCCGTGAACAACAATCATATCCGGATGAATACTTTCCGCATAGCTGCTCATATTCATCAGAACATTTCCGAGGTTCCGGCTCATATTGTTCGTATACTGCTGACCGAACGCAACATATATATTTTTGTAATGATCCTTCAGCACTTCCTTATAGGTGTTTCCGTACAGGGCAATCAAATGCATCCCCGAAACATAAACAAAGGCTTCTAAACCGGCGGCGGCTTCCACGCTTTGAATCAGTGTTTTTATTTTACCGTAATCCGCCCTCGTCCCCGTAATAAATAATATTTTCTTTGTTTTCATTGGCTTGCTCCCCCGCAGAATTTATATACATTCTTCCAATGTACAGATTTTCATTCCCTTTATTTTGGCGCCGCCTTCTGTTGCATCAATAAAAACAGTGTTTTTTTCTCCCTCAATACGTCTTTCAATCCATTTCCGGAACATATCTAAGCTCCTGCTTGTGTATACCATTTTTCCATAAACATCTTCCGTCTGAATCGCGTCCTGTCCAAACGATATGCTGCCGGCCCCGCCGTCCTGACAATGCGCTTTATTATCCGGGTAAGCCAAATCCAGTCCCAGGCATATAATCCTTGCGCATCCCAGTTGTATCCCCAAATCAATTGCTGTGGTTGAAACGGAACTGCCTGTGTTGACACAAAAACTGTTATGTTCCTTTGCATACTGTTCGGCGGGTTTATAACCGTTTTGACACAGCAGGTATTTCTTGCCGGAATAGTTTTTTGCAATATCCTGATTCATCGTTGATAAACCAATCAGCGGGATTTTTTCGGCTTCCGCTCCGCTTATCTGACCGTAGGACACCGGTTTGGCATCTGTAAAAATAACATAATCGGGAAGGATGTTCTCCTTTAACAGTTTTTTAAATACCGCGCCGATACTTAACATAACCGCATCCGGGTTTGATTTCTTTATTTCTCTTAATTGCCTTATGTTTTTGTCCAGTGAAGGACCTGCCGCAATCAGAAACAAGTCCTTGTTCTTAAAATCATTTTCTATTTCGCCGATAAAANNTTTCGCATTTAAAAATCCCCTCTGGATTTTTTCGGCATTTTGATTGGTGAAGAACTCATACATTCTTTGCCTTCTGTTCCAATCCCCGATATTTTTTATCGAAGGATAATGAATACAAATCCCGGTATTATCATCTGATTTTCTTACGGCTTCCCAAAATTTATCCAGCGTCGGGTCATATATAATACGACACCTTGTTTTAACCCGCTTATATGAAANNAGAAAAATATTTGACATACAACGCAATGATATCCGGATCATTTTCATAAACTGTTAAGCGGATATAATCGGAACAGCGAAACAGCTCCTGTATGTGGTATCCGGCGCCGATCCCATACAGCAGATATTCCGTTTTGTTTCCGGAATACCATGTACTTGATAAATCCCTTGCTTCCGACACCGACATATATTGACTGGTTAAATAAAAGGACTCGTTTTCTCTCTTTACCGACAAGGACTGTCCCATCAGCGCACAATGCTCAATCATATATTCGGCGCCTAATTTTTTATCAATATCCGAGCTGCGGACGGTATCGTATAATTTTTTATCGTTTTTTTTCAATGCATCCCAATCATCCCGGTTCATAACCTCTGTCAATGTGCTGTCATGTTCCTGCCCGTCTATGACACAGTGCCGTATTTGCTGTAAAAACGGCAGCCATGAAATCTGCAGGTCGTCAGCCATTTCACTGAATTTGCTTTTTTCCTGATGGGAAACTAACTGCGTCAGCATTCCGTTTACCTGATCCCGGTGGATTTCCAATCCCCGTACGGACAAAAATTTCCTGTTTCTCTCCAAATCGTTCAAAAAGGAATCAAAATAATCAAGCAGCTCCGTAAATATTGAGGGCGATTCCGAAATATTCTGCTCGCGTATTAAGCGGATATAGTGGTACATACTGTCCGCTAAAGCTTCACCGGAAGTATATAATTTCATGAGTTCTGCGTCCATAGTATCTCCGTTCTGTTTGTATTCATAGTATCGCTGCCTGTTTACGGATTTCATTTTATTCCCCATTCCTGCGCACGTTTTTTGCG
>DBDL01000087.1:0-14791 GCA_002293545.1 Lachnoclostridium sp. UBA933
TTACGGTAAATACTGAAAAGATGTTTGATTCGCCCGTCGATTTGAGCGGGAATCCCCGTTTCATCCAAATGCTTTTCCACTTCACTCATAATTTCGCTCAAAAAGTTTTCCCGTTCCTGCCGCATTGACCCCAAATTCTCCGACAGCGCCTTATAGACATCGGGATGCAGATAACTAAGCGCTAAATCATCAAGTTCCACTTTAAGCTTTGAAATACCCAACCTATGTGCAATCGGCACATAGATATCCGCCGTTTCATTTGCCACATCCTTTTGCTTTTCCGGCTTCATAAACTTCAGCGTCCGCATATTATGCAGACGGTCCGCCAGCTTTATCAAAATCACGCGGATATCCTTCGCCATTGCAAGGAACATTTTACGTAAATTTTCCGCCTGTATCTCCACCTTATCGGCGGTATACTTCAACTGGGTCAGCTTTGTTACGCCGTCTACCAACAGCGCAATTTCCTCGCTGAACATCGTTTTAATGTCTTCGGAAGAATACTTCGTATCCTCTACCACATCATGAAGCAGCCCCGCCACAATTGTTTCCTTATCCAATTCCAACTGTGCCAGTATAATCCCCACACAAATAGGATGGATCAGATAAGGCTCTCCCGATTTCCTGAATTGACCCTCATGCGCTTTCTTCGCCAGTTCATACGCACGTTCAACAATCTCCAAATCCGATGACGGGTGATAACCTGACACTGTTTTAATCAGCGTACCATACAATTCATCCGGATCCGAGAAATCAGGGGGTATCTTTGTTGTTAGTTCACCGGTGTCAATCCGCAGCTTATTAGGCTCCTTCACTTTATCTTCCATAGAACACCTCCGTGTATTCTCTTCCCTTTTGTAATACTACTATTATAAGGACTTCATATAAAAAAATCAATCATTTTTTCTTCTTTCCGGCGCAAACATATATCACTTATTACGATAGTATTTTCCGAATTCCGCATCCACTGTCTTTATATGTTTTACAATCCATTGTATCATGGAATGATTCAGATGAAGTGTAAATTTCGCCGAAGTCCCGTTTGCCTCAAATTCCTCTTTCAGCTTCTTAAATTCATTAATATAAATCTGATGCTGCTTTCTATGCGCTTCATAATTCGGGTAACCGGACTGTTTCTGCAGCGCCTCTTCATCACCAAAATGCTTTATAATATAAGCGCCCAATAAATCCAATGTTTTCTTTGTTTCCTCTTTGGTAACAGAACGGGCTCCCATAGACGTCACGGCATTCAGCCTGTCTACTAACTCCTTGTGCTGTGCGTCAATCTTCGGAACACCAATTTCCATATCTTTCGTCAATGTAATCATATAAATTTCTCCATTCAGAAATTGCAAATTGCTTTGCTTATTACCTCGTGCGTTCTTATTTCATCATATCATACAATTTTACAATTTTCACCCTTTTTCTATATTTTATTCCCCGCATTTCCTTACCTCTGCGCCACCGTATTCCCTTACCCCCGCATCGTCACATTCCCCCTTGTCATTCCTTTTAACAACATGTATAATAAACCTAACACTAAAAAGGAGGAAGAAACATTGGAAGAAAATAAGAAGGTCGATCAATTGACTCTTCCGCGTTTAATCAGTCATGGAATGGTTCTTCAGCGTGAATCCAAAACTCGCATATGGGGACATGCTCCTTCCCGTGATACAATAACAATTTCATTTTTAGGAAAAAGCTATACAACCGTATCCGGCATCAATTCTTACTGGGAGATACATTTAACGGATTTAGCACCCGGCGGACCGCATGATATGGAAATCCGCACAACCAAATCCGGTTCGGTAACGGTACGGGACATCATGATCGGCGACGTATTTATCTGTTCCGGTCAATCCAATATGGAACACACTCTCGGCTCTCTGGCACCCCATTATGATGAGGAAACACGGCACTGTACCAATCCGATGATTCGTCATTTTGCCGTACCGGTCCGTGCGGAGCTATGCGAACCGAAGGAGGATTTTGAAGACGGTTCATGGCTGCCCGCCAACCCCGAAAACGTACTGTCCTTTACTGCCGTCGGATATTTTTTTGCAAAGGAATTATATGAGCAGTACAAGATACCGATTGGATTAATCAATGCAAGTCAAGGCGGTTCGCCTGCCGAATCATGGATGAGTGAGAACATTTTAAAAGCCTATCCTTCTTATTTTGATACGCTGACGAAGTTTAAAGACCCCGAATTTGCCGCACAGCAAGCTGAAACAACACAAAATCAGATTGACGGCTGGTACAACACGCTGTATGAAAAAGACTTGGGAAAACAGGAAGGCAAAACGCCGTGGTACGATAAGAATTATCATGACTCTGACTGGAAAACCATACGGATTCCGGGCAAACTAAATGAAACAGAAATCGGACCGCTGATCGGGATTATCTGGTTTAGGAAAACGATTATCGTCCCGCCGGAAATGGCAGGAAAGAAGGCAACACTTCTTCTCGGCACAATCCAAGACGCCGATACCGTTTATGTAAACGGAACCTTTGTCGGTGAAACCGGTTATATTTATCCGAGAAGAAATTATAAAATTCCCGAAGGCATTTTAACCGAGGGTGCCAACACAATTACCATACGCCTTATCAGCAATGAGGGTTCTTTCGGCTTTGTTAAAGGGAAAGAATATTCTCTTGCCGTNNTGCCGTCACAGCTTCCGGCAAAAAAGGTACGGCTGAGAACTGTGCACCGCTGAAGTCCGCTTCGCAAGCTTCGTTTCACAAAAAGGGCACTTTCTTATCCAATGAAAAGACAAAGTCTGACCAAACAAATAAGATTGATTTATCCGGTGACTGGAAATACAAAATTTCTCTCTCCCTGGACAAACCTAGAACCAGGGAATTATTTATGGAGTGGCTTCCCGGAACCTTATTTAAAGGAATNNGAATGCTGGCTCCGGTTCTGCCCTATACGATAAAAGGAGCGGTTTGGTATCAAGGGGAATCAAATGAATCCCGTGCGGAGGAATACCGTGTTCTGTTCCCCGATTTGATTAAGGATTGGCGGAAACAGTTTAATATCGGTGATTTTCCATTCCTGTTTGTTCAGCTCCCCAACTTAGGCGAGTATTCCTCTGCNNGGTCACAAATGAAGGCTGGGCACCGCTTCGTGATGCCCAAGACAATGCCCTTACCCTTCCGGCAACCGGAATGGCTGTTACGTATGATGTCGGCGAATGGAATGACTTACATCCGCTTGACAAAGCATCCGTCGGAAAACGTCTGGCTTTTGTTGCACGCAAGGTAGTTTACGGGAAAAATATCGTTTACACCGGACCCTCCCTGCGGGAAATCAAAAAGACAGAGGATGGATACCGGCTTTTTTATGACAATCAGGGCAGTGGTTTAACGACAACAAACAACCAGCCGCTGCGGCATTTTGTATTGGTTGACGCAGACGGAACCTCCACGGAAGCCGACGCCGTTATTGATGGCAACACCATAATCTTAAAAGCTGCATCTCCAAAGGATTCTGACAAACCCTATACCGAATGCCGCTATGCCTATGCTGCAAATCAGGAAACAGCAAATCTGTGTAATAAAGAAGGCTTCCCTGCCGCACCGTTCCGCAAAATGCTGACTTAATACTGGAACACTTACTTAGGTAACCACTGATTAATTCGTTTTTAAGAAAAGTGCATTTAGTAAAACTTATCATTTCTGATTTTCGATTAAATCAGTGGTTACTTAGATATGGGAATCCCGCCTTTATGTAAATAAAATTATGAAAGAAGGTTGATTATGCTAGAACGAGTAATAAAATTAAACTCATCAAAGAACAAAAAGATTTCAATCAATGTAATTCCCGGACACTTTGCCACTACCCATTCACACATCAACTACTACATGGATATGACATCTCTGAAAATATCAAACAAAGAAGCCAAACGTGTTGCCCGGACACTTGCCGACAATTACACGTATAATACGGTGATTGATACTATCATCTGCATGGACGGCTGTGNNCGACACAATCATTTGTATGGACGGCTGTGAGGTCATCGGAACACATCTGGCGGAAGAACTTACCCATTCCAGCATGAACATTATGAATGAACAGGAAACCATCTATGTCATCACACCGGAGTTTGACCCAAACGGATTGTTGATTTTCCGGGATAATATGCAGCCAATGGTTCAGAATAAAAATATCCTGCTTTTACTGGCATCTGCAACAACCGGTAAAACGATTGCCCAAAGCTTAGACTGCATCACCTACTACGGCGGCAACATAAGCGGGATTTCCGCAATCTTCTGTGCCGTAGATGAAATTCACGGCCGTAAAATCAATTATGTATTTGGCAGGGACGATATGCCGGATTATAAAACCTACAAGCATAGTGACTGTCCGCAATGTGCGGAAAATATACCGATTGATGCGATTGTAAACGGGTACGGCTATTCCAGATTATAACAGGATTTGTGCCGGATCGCCGGATTCCCTGATATTCATACCCAGAAAACCGGAAAGCAGATGCATTCGCTTTTCCGGTTTTTTATATACCTATTTATCGGATGCTTACAGACGTCGCACATCAAAATAACTGATATGCGACGTTTGAGTCAGGGGGGTAAATTATACTCCTACAATTTTTATTCCTTTTTCCAATTTATGTTTCAAGGCTTCTTGGTAGAATTTCAATGCTTTCTTGGGAACTTTTATTGTATAGTTTTGAACTCTTGGCGATTTGAGCCTCATTTTCTTGGAAATCTTGGGTGGTTTCTTCCCTTTGAATTCGACAGTTTTTATCCAAAGAAAATTCTTGGTCCAGTTTTCACCAATCCTTTTTACTGTGGATGGAACTATGATACGGGTTAATCCCTCTAATTGCCGTTGGCAATTGGCAAGAGATTTACTGCCCACCATCCGAACTCCATGTGGTATGACTGCTTTCCTTCTGAAAATTTGAAAATTAAATAATTCCCTTGTTTTTTTTGTGCATAAATAACCTTTAACAGCACGGAACTTCTTGTTGCTTTTATGAACCTTGTATTTTAAATTTCTATGATTATGTGTGAACGCACCCTTACCAATACTACTTAAAGAGGCGGAAATCGAAACATTTTGCAATTTACAACTAAAGAATGCGTTATTTCCAATACTTTTTAATCCCTTATTCAGCTTTAATTTACTTAATCGTCTGCAATACATAAAAGTTTCTTTTTCGACTGTTTCTAATTTATTAGGAAACGTAATTTCTTTCAAATTAGTACAGAAAGTAAATGCTCCTTTTCCAATCTTTTTTAGGGTGGCAGGAAGCCGCACACTTTTCATGCTATTTTTATAGAAAACATGATTACCGATAGAGGTAACGTTTTCCGGAACAATAATAGAATTAAGAGTTTGAATTGATGAAATCACCTTCGTTTTTGCTTTGTTAAGGATGAGTTCTCCGGTACTGAAATAGGTATTATTTTCTTTATCAATATTTATCTTTTTTAATGAGGTACAGCCTTCAAAGGTATTATATAAAATACTGGTGACCGAAGCCGGCAAATTAATCTCTGTTAAAGAATTACAGCTTAGAAAAGCATTCTCTTTTATCGCTTTCAATCTATTGGGAAGTTCAATTTCAACTAAAGACGAGAACCCGGCAAAGCAATACTTCTCAATCGTTTGTAAATTTTCTGGCAATGTTACTTTTGTTATATGTTTTCCGACATCACCGGTAACCTCATCGTTGAAAAAAGTATCACCGGCAAGAGTACGCCAATCATCTTCACCGTCATATAAACAACCGCCAATTGCTACTACAGGCACGCCGTTAAGATAGTTTGGGATGGAAAGTTCTGTTAATGGGACATGATTGGAAGTATACTCATTAATTGTATAATATTCAATTCGACATGCTGTTTTATCTGCGTTATATGTTCCATAATAAATGCCATGAGAGTATTCTGCAAAAAAACTCTTACCCTTTTCCCAACTTGTATCAATTTTAGCTTCAATTATTGTCACCTTTGCGAATCCTGCTATAAACAGAACTACAAGGACTGCTATTATTACGTGTTTTTTCATAAAAACCCCTCCAATTTTATACTTCCGCCGCAAACATCTTTGTTTAAATGAAAGAATCGTTCACCGTTCTCTATGCTTCTTTAAACCACGCTCTATAACTCTCATTGTCTGGGACAACACAATATGATTTCATAGCCTTTATTTGCCCTAACTGGATACTACCGAGATTCTGTGCTTCCCATTGTCCAGGCACTGCTTGGTGATTCGTACTTCCCCACCGTCCCTCGATGTAGTCTACATTATCAAATGCTTCAGGTATATCCATATTATGCGGGGTGATTTCTGCTGTTTCCGATTTATTTGATGTATAGTTTTTCTCAAACTCATCATACTGACTAAGTGCATAAGAAACATCGACAAGACCGTTACCATAATAACTTTCTTGACCCTCAATATTCTCAGCGGACTCACTTAATAATCGACGGATAAACATGGAATTTTTGTCCAAATCCTTTTGCCATAGCAAAGAGGCTACTCCTGCAATGTGTGATACGGACAAACTGGTTCCGCCAACCACTACTTTGCCGCCAAAAGCACCATTGGTTAAGATTTGTTCACCGGGTGCGACCAGTTCGATAGCTTCTCCGACCGCACTTTCTGCTGTTTTAGTGGCATCAGTATCGACTGCACCAATCGCCATGACTTCATCAAATGCGGCAGGATATTCTACACCTTTTTTACTACCGCCATTACCAGCCGCACCAATCATTAGAATGCCTGCTTCTTCTGCCCTCTTTACCATTTCTTCTAAGGCAGCGGAGTAAGTTGAGGTTCCAAAACTCATATTAATTAATTGAACCCTATTGTCAATGCACCACTGGATACCATTCATAATGCTACTTAACACAGCTTGATTGTTTTTATNNTGAAACTCGAATGGAATATATCTCCGCATCGGGATTTATCTCAGAGATTACTCCGGCAATACTAGTTCCATGACTAGTTACATCTTGAAAGTACGGAGGAATGTCATTTTCATCTTCTACGAAATTAATCCGTTCTACAACATTTACATTTTCGGAAAAGTCTATCCCTGAATCCATAACAACAATTTTAATCGGATGCCCGTTTGGTCTAACATGGTCTATTTTGTCTAAACCTATCATTTGAAAATTCCATTTTAAATCCCCCTAAGTGCCATTCTCGTTTGTCATAATAAGATAGTCGTCGGTTTCTGATTTTTTTTGCTCAGGGATTTCATTTAAAACTTCCGCTATTGTGGTAGCTGGTTCTAATGTTTTGCTTTTAATTTTTGGATTAGTTTTGCATAATAATCCCAAAACAAGTAAAGTCATCAATGCGTATGCAAGTAGTTTATGTAGTTTCAAATTCATAGATTCCTCCATTCTTACCCAAAATTAGACTTTCATTAAGATATACTATTTCACAATTAAATCTGTTATCTGGCTATTACTTAAACGCTTTCTTCTGGAAGAAAACAGCACTCTGTTTCGTAGGATTTTAAATGCAGAATAGTATTAGTCCATAGTTCCTCGAATTGCAATAATTCTATTCCAGATTGTTTGCTTATTGTAATATATTATAACATTGTAGAATTTTCTGCAAATCCTTATCCCTATATTATCACAATGTTGTAAAATGTAAATAATTAATTTAATAAACTCATATTTCGCATATCAAAAAGATGATACACTTTGAAAACACCGATACAATAATAACAGATTATGGAGATAATGATACTCCCGCCCAGCCACAGACAAATCTATAATAAAAATCCGATATCAGAAAAACCGTTGTAAAATTTAATTATAAATTGATTAACAGAAAACAAATTATTGTATATTGACAAGTAATGGAAAATAACATAGGCTATATTTATAAATAACATGATATGTTTACGAATGATGAAATGTTCAGGGGAAATATGGGTGCATTTGAGCTGAGATTTCATATTTATTTGTGGATGTATCATGTTTTGTATTGTAAAAAAATAGGAGGTAATTACTATGTAAGAAGAAACAACAAGCGTTATACAAGTCTGAAGTGAAACAATCCCTGTAAAGCTTACCCGAATGGAACTGAAAACCTAAAACAATAACAGCAAAAGACAAAGACAGATTTAACACCCTGACGAAAACTAAATAACGAATTTGAAAAGGGGAATTGCGTATGAAAGAAGAAAACAACAAGAAAAGAGTACATATTATTGGAATTACATGTAGTATCGTTGCATTAATGATTATTTTTATAGGGATTCCCCATTCCGTTTCCCAAGCAAGTACGTATTATAGTCAAGGTTATCATTAGATCTTGATGGCACCGGAAAAGCATATATTGAAGATTATGACGGTCCCGGCGGCATTATCGAAATACCAAGGATATTAGGCACTCATCAGGTTACTGGTATTGCCGCATATGCGTTTGATTTTAAGTTTGGTATTACAGAAATTATCCTCCCGCAGGGATTGACAATTATTCAAAATAATGCATTTCAATATTGTCTTGACTTAGAAAGAGTTTCAATTCCTTCAAGTGTGATTTCAATAGGACAAGAAGCATTTTTTATGAGCACTATAAAATATGTTGATTTTAAGGGGGCAACACCACCATCTATTGCATATAGTGCATTTCATAATGCTGTATGGTTACAGGAAGTTTCCGTCCCGATTGGAAGTTATAATATATATCGAAACATGTTTTCTGCATTTTCTTCGTCAGGCGTTATTATGCCGCAAATAAAAGAGAAAACAGAAGCCTACTTCGATTATCGCATGGAAGGGAATAATGCAATCGTTGCTAGTTACAACGGTCCGGGCGGTGTGGTTAATGTACCAAGTACATTAGGCGGGCATCCAGTTATTGCTATTGGCAAATATGCATTTGATTATCGACTCGGTATTGAAGAAGTAACACTTCCCCAAGGATTGGTTCGTATTGAAAAGAATGCATTTCAATACTGCCTTGACATGGAAAGAATGACGATACCGTCCAGTGTGACTTCCATAGGAGCTTATGCGTTTTATGTAAACGGCATAAGAAGTTTAGAGTTTAAAAGAGCGACACCGCCCTCTTTTGAAGCACATGCAATTTATAATTGTCCAAGTTTAAGTGAGATTTATGTTCCGGCAGGAAGTTATTATGCATACGGAGTATTAAATGGACTAGGAATTAATACTTCAATCATAAGAGAAAGAGGAGCAACACCGACTCCCACTCCAACGATTAAACCGACTCCCACTCCAACGGTCAAACCGCCGCCAAACAATCCAACATACTCAAGCAGAACTACTTTAAACTTAAGGAATGTGGCTTCTGTTCCTAATACTGCACAGATATCATCTTTTTCAGTCAATGGAAACTTCCGCATCAGTACATCAGGAACATTAAATTTGAGAGCATGGAACGATATCACTTACACAATCTATGAGCCAACTATTGTTGGTGATCGTAATTTCCCAATCAGAAATTATGTTGAAAGTGCAAAAGCTGTCTGGACAATTGACTATTATACGTTTGGCACAGGTTCATCAACATTTGATGTGTCCGGGGTAATGATTAACTATCGGTATGATAAGTACGAGGACTTCTAAGCAAAGAATATAAATTCCCCAATAAATTATAGACCAAACAGAAATCTTATTTTCAGACGTACATAAGTTTAAAACAAACCCGCAACCCCGATATATATCATGGGTTGCGGGTTTGTTTTTATGACAAATAATACTTTTTATCTCAATAAGGAAAGAACTCCTTGTGTTGCCTGATTTGCCTGTGCTAACATCGCCTGACCGGCTTGCTGCAAAATACTGTCTTTTGAATACTTCGTCATCTCTGACGCCATATTTACATCTCGGATTCGGGACTCGGCAGCCTGCAAGTTCTCCGCCGTATTATCGGAGTTACGAATCGCATATTCCAAACGGTTCTGCAAAGCACCGAGCTTGGATCGTTCCTGCGAAAGTGCTGCAATGTTGTCGTCAATGGATTTGATTGATTTTGTCGCATCATCATAACTGCCTACTGCACTGTAAATGGCTGCCATGGACGAAGCCTCAATATCAATTTGGATATTTTGGCTCATGTTTGCGCCTACTTGAAGGTTTTTATCTTTAAAGCCGCCGCTTAATAAGTTCTGCGTATTGAACTCTGTTTGTGCTGTAATACGATCAAATTCTGATACCAAGGCATTCAGCTCTTCTGAAATCGCCTGACGATCCACCGTTACGTTTACATCATTTGCTGCCTGAACAGCAAGTTCTCTTGCTCTTTGAAGGATAGAATGCTGCTCGTTCATTGCACCTTCTGCCGTTTGTATCAGAGAAATACCATCCTGTGAGTTTGCGGAAGCTCTTTCCAATCCTCTGACCTGACTTCTCATTTTTTCCGAAATGGAAAGTCCTGCTGCATCATCGGCAGCCCGATTGATACGATATCCGCTTGCAAGCTTTTCTGTTGATTTTGCAAGACTTGAATTGGTAATCCCTAATTGTCTGTTTGTATTGGCTGATGCCATATTATGTTGAACGATCATAATGAAATCCTCCTGATTTTTATTATTTGATTTATTATTTTCATATAATATATATCGGACAATTCTTTTTTCACTTTATACATTCTTGATAATTTTTTGTATATATGATAAACTGTTCTAGTATAGAAACGGAGAGATTACATGAATATTTTATTTATGGATTGGCTGTGTTTCGGCAGAGATGATTTGCTGGACGCTTTTAAACAATTGGGGCATGAGGTATTTTTTCATTCTTTAAAAGGGCACGAGCTTACATTACAATTTGAATTGGATTTTACCGAAGATATCAAAAAAACGATAAAAGGCTCAATGATTGACCTGGCATTTTCAATGAACTATTACCCTTCCGTATCCGAAGCCTGCAAAGAAACCGGTACGCCGTATCTTTCATGGGTTTATGATAATCCTTTTATTCAATTATACGGAATCAACATCATCAATGACTGTAATCATATTTATACGTTCAACAGCTATACGTATAAGCACTTAAAAAAACAGCATGTTACCACAGTATCTTATGCACCGCTGGCAACCAATACAGAACGCCTGAACAGGTTTTACCTTTCACGGAATGACCGAATGACACTCGGTTCCGATGTCAGTTTTGTCGGTTCGTTTTATAACGAAAAAGATAATTACTATGACGATTTGGCGAAACGGTTAAAAGAAAAGGATATGTATAAAGTTTTAGGATATGTAGATGCACTGATCGACACTCAATATAAGATATACGGCATAAATTTTGTTCCGGGATGTATGAATAAAACGCTGATTGAAAATATTATAGAAGTTTATCCTTATTATAAAACATATTTTACTTACTTTGCTGATGATCCATATATCTACGCATGGGTAATCGGTAAAAAAGTTACCGAATTAGAGAGCCTGAAAATGCTGGAGTCCTTATCAAATCACTTTCAAGTAAAAGTGTTTACACAGGATGAAAATGCAGTAGTGGGAAATTGTGAAATAAACGGTGTGGTACATTATCATCACAGGGCCCCCAAAGTTTATAAAGGAAGCAAGATAAATCTCAATATAACCCTCCGGACAATTGAAACCGGTATTCCTTTCCGTGCGATTGAGATTATGGGCTGTGCCGGTTTTGTGCTGACAAATTATCAGGAAGATTTTCTGCTGCATTTTGAACCGGATAAGGATTTTGTTTTTTATGAAAGCGAAGAAGATTTGATTGAAAAATGCAGATTCTACCTAAATCATGATACGGAACGGAAAAAAATCGCAAAACATGCTTATGAACGAGTGGCAAGTGATCACACCTATATAAAACGAATCCCCGAAATGCTGAATGCTATTTTTCCGGGGCATAAATGAAAAGAGCTGTTTCCCAACCGTTTCGTACGACGATGATGATTCTATTCAATTATGTATCATAAAATTTAAACCAAAATATAAAGAGGTTCTAAACTTTACCCCAACTCTTGACAAAGAACCTAAAAAGAAGCCATCAAAGGATGGCTTCTTTTTATTTACACACACATAACAGTAATTATAAATTACCTCAATAACGACAATACCCCTTGTGTTGATTGGTTAGCTTGCGCAAGCATCGCCTGACCAGCCTGTTGTAAAATGCTGTCCTTGGAATACTTGGTCATTTCCTGCGCCATGTTTACATCACGAATACGTGATTCTGCAGACTGTAAGTTCTCTGCCGTATTATCTGCATTACGGATTGCATATTCCAGACGATTTTGCAATGCACCAAGTTTTGAACGCTGCTTGGAAAGATTTTCAATGTTGGTATCAATGGATTTGATGGAAGCTGTTGCAGTAGCATATGAATCTACATTACCATGAATTCCTGTCATTGTCGTACTGGAAATCGTTATCGTAATGTTCTGACCGCTGTTTGCACCTACTTGAAGATTCTTATTTGAGAATCCGCCGCTCAGTAAGTTTTGTGTATTAAACTCTGTCTGATTCATAATACGATCAAATTCAGATTTTAATGCTGATAACTCTTCTGAGATTGCTGCACGGTCCACAGTTACGTTTACATCATTTGCTGCCTGAACAGCAAGTTCTCTTGCTCTCTGCAAAATAGCATGTTGTTCATTCATAGCGCCTTCTGCTGTCTGAATCAACGAAATACCATCCTGTGAGTTTGCCGATGCTCTTTCCAAACCTCTGACCTGACTTCTCATTTTTTCGGAAATGGAAAGTCCTGCTGCATCATCGCCTGCACGGTTAATCCGGTAACCGCTGGAAAGTTTCTCTGTCGATTTCGCAAGGTTTGAGTTGGTAATTCCTAACTGCCTGTTTGTGTTGGCTGACGCCATATTGTGTTGTACTATCATAGTTCATTCCTCCTTGAATTTTTTGTGGCTTCCCTGCCACTTTTATGTTTCACATTATATATATCGGCGTTTTATTTCGTTACTTTATACTTTGATGATCAATATATGCATCAATCTCCCCAAACAGGTTTATCCGGAATTTGCTTCACAAACTTCAACCTACAAAACGGAATGTTCTGTTTGACAAAAAAGAAGTCACGAAAAGGTGACTTCTTTTTATTTTCACATAACAGACAGTGATGATGATATTTACCTCAATAATGAGAGAACTCCCTGTGTTGACTGATTTGCCTGCGCAAGCATCGCCTGACCAGCCTGTTGTAAAATGCTGTCCTTGGAATACTTGGTCATCTCCTGAGCCATATTTACATCGCGAATACGTGATTCGGCGGATTGTAAATTCTCTGCCGTATTGTCTGCATTACGGATTGCATATTCCAAACGGTTCTGCAATGCACCAAGTTTCGAGCGCTGTTTGGACAATGCTTCGATATTGGCATCCATGGACTTGATTGCACCTGTTGCTGCCGAATAGGAACTTACAACACCTTTAATATCCGTCATCGTCGTAGAGGCAATAGATATTGCAATACTCTGACCGCTGTTTGCACCTACCTGAAGATTTTTATCTGAGAATCCGCCGCTCAGTAAGTTTTGTGTATTGAACTCTGTTTGTTTCATAATACGATCAAACTCGGAATACAATGCGCCTAACTCTTCTGAAATCGCCTGACGATCCACGGATACGTTTACATCGTTTGCTGCCTGAACAGCAAGTTCTCTTGCTCTCTGCAAAATAGCATGTTGTTCATTCATAGCACCTTCTGCTGTCTGAATCAACGAAATACCATCTTGTGAGTTTGCCGAAGCTCTTTCCAAACCTCTGACCTGACTTCTCATTTTTTCAGAAATCGAAAGCCCTGCTGCATCATCGCCTGCACGGTTAATCCGATAACCGCTGGAAAGTTTCTCTGTTGATTTTGCAAGATTTGAATTGGTAATGCCTAACTGTCTGTTTGTGTTGGCTGACGCCATATTGTGTTGTACTATCATAATTCATTCCTCCTTGAATTTTTTGCGGCATCCTTTCCGCTTTTTATGTTTCACATTATATATCGGCGTTCTTTTTTATTACTTAATACTCCGTTGATTAAATTGATAAAAGAAGCCATCTTTCGATGGCTTCTTTTATCATGCATTTTTTCAGCTTCACATACCAGACAGTGATAATGCGAATTATCTCAGTAAGGCAAGAACTCCCTGTGTTGACTGATTTGCCTGCGCAAGCATTGCCTGACCTGCCTGCTGCAGAATGCTGTCCTTGGAATACTTGGTCATTTCTTTTGCCATGTTTACATCACGAATACGTGACTCTGCGGCTTGCAAGTTCTCTGCCGTATTATCTGCATTACGGATTGCATACTCCAAACGATTCTGCAAAGCTCCAAGTTTGGAACGCTGCTCGGAAAGAGCC
Source organism: Lachnoclostridium sp. UBA933 (assembly GCA_002293545.1). GTDB lineage: Bacteria > Bacillota > Clostridia > Lachnospirales > Lachnospiraceae > UBA933. Next base: position 14,328 of record DBDL01000087.1, read on the forward strand.
TCAATATTCGTATCAACGGAATCAATTGCTCCCGTTGCAGCGGTATATGAACCCACACTGCCGCTGATTGCATCAAACTCTGTTGCATCAATATCAATCGCAATCGCCTGTGACATATTTGCGCCGACTTGCAGACATTTTCCGGTAAAATCGCCGTCCAGCAACTTCTGCGTATTAAACTCTGTTTGATCCCTAATACGCTCAAATTCTGATTCCAATGCCACTAATTCTTCTGAGATTGCCTGACGGTCAACGGTTACGTTTACATCGTTTGCTGCCTGAACAGCAAGCTCCCTTGCTCTCTGCAGAATTGCATGCTGTTCATTCATAGCACCTTCTGCCGTCTGAATCAATGAGATACCATCCTGGGAGTTTGCCGATGCTCTTTCCAAACCTCTGACCTGACTTCTCATTTTTTCAGAAATCGAAAGCCCTGCTGCATCATCGCCTGCACGATTGATTCG
>DBDL01000087.1:14831-15067 GCA_002293545.1 Lachnoclostridium sp. UBA933
CATAGTTCATTCCTCCTTGAATTTATTGCGGCATCCCTGCCGCTTGATTTAATATACAATATATATATCGGTTGTTTTATTATATTTATTAGTATGCTGCAAGACCGAAATGTAAAAAATTTTACTGCAAAAGAAACCGCCTCCCGACGGTTTCTTTTTTGATTACATTCACAACTGACAGTTGACATATAAGGGGAAATTACCTCAATAACGCAAGAACTCCCTGTGTTGACTGA
>DBDL01000073.1 GCA_002293545.1 Lachnoclostridium sp. UBA933
AACGGGAATCTCCTCAAAGAAGTGAAAAAGGACAGAGGGACCACCTACCGTCAGTTTGTGAGTGCGGTTTCCTCACTAAGCGGGTATTCCGGTTATACGTGGTGTAAGAAAAATGAACAGGGGAAATATGTCAAGTTTGAATCCGGTGACAAACCGCAGAAGAACTTTGCAATGTATGCCTGTTATCCCATCCGCTGGAATATCCACACCAAAGCAACCACGACCACTTATGCCCCGATTGGGAAACCCATCCGTATCTTAAAAGACAAGCCGAATCCGGGGACCGGGGGACTGGTCTGGTGTCAGAAAGCCAACAAGAAAAAAAGCGTGACGTATTATGAAATCAAAAACGGTGTCCGGAAGAAGAAAACGAAACATTATGCGTACTTCCTGCCGTTTACCGGCAAAATCCAAGAAAAAACCAATCTGATTGCGACCTATCCGGTAGAATTTAAAACGAAGATGTTAAACTACAAGGAAAAGAAGCACGGCGGATTTCAAAGAGTGGAACTCCAGTATGTGAAATATCATACGAAAATCAAAATGCCGCCGAAAAAACAAAATCTTTGAGGGATTTGAGTTTAAAGGCTGCCGGAAAGGTGCATAAAACCCGATTTACAGGAAATTCCTTGCATCGGGTCTTATGTCTGTATTAATTTGCTGTGGCTTTTCTGGTTGCTTTTCTTGCCGCATCCCTTACATTACTGCCTGCGGTATCCGCACCATTTCTGACAATATCTCCTGCGGCATCCGCACCGTTTCTGACAATATCTCCTGCAGCATCCGCGCCGTTTCTGACAATATCTCCCGCGGCATCCGCCTCGTCTTCTGCAGTATCGTTAAGGATTCCGTCATCCTTATTTCCGCCGCCCGTTACAAGCGGTTCTGTCGTCACTAACGGCGCTTGTGTACTTTTACCTTCGTCTGCTTCCGTATCAAAATTCCCCGCATTGCACCCAATAAAAAAAAATGTCATACTGATAACCGTAATACAAATTGCAATAACCTTCTTCAAATAATCCCTCCAATCAAATTAAGTTGATCCCATCTCATACAAACAGGTAATCATTATTATAATCAAAATGGAAGAATCTATACTTGAATTTATCAAAACCCCATCTTTCCAAAAACGAAAGACGGGCAAAATATACCGTATTATTTTCCTAAAATAAAAGTCAGTTCCGCGGTTACTTTCAGTTTTCCGTCTGCCGAAGCGGTTGCTTTTCCGACACCAATCGGTCCTTTGCTTTTTATAATTTCGATTTCCAGACGCAGACGTTCTCCCGGCACTACTTTGTCCTTGAATTTGGCTTTATTGATTCCGCCGAAATAAGCGGTTTTCCCTTTATTTTCCTCTAAAGACAGAACCGAAACAGCTCCGACCTGTGCCAGTGCCTCAATAACAAGCACACCCGGCATGACCGGTTCTTCCGGAAAATGACCGTTAAAAAACGGTTCATTATATGTTACGCATTTATATCCCACGGCAGATACACCGGGATTCAATTCTTCGATACTGTCAACCAGCAGAAACGGATGACGGTGCGGAATGATTTTTTGAATTTCTTTTATCCCTAACATACGCTTTCCCCATTTTTAAATATAATGGAGGCATTATGCCCGCCGAATCCCAATGAGTTGCTCATGGAGATATTTACTTTCGTACTCTGACCTTCTCCTCTGATACAGTCTAAATCGCATTCCGGGTCGGTTTCTTCAAATCCGGCATTGGTGTGAATGAACTGATCCTGCATTGACTTGATACAGACGATTGCCTCCACTCCTCCTGCCGCACCCAATAAATGCCCAATCATTGATTTGGTCGAACTTATTTTGACGTTATATGCCTGTTCGCCAAAGGCACGCTTGATTGCTTTTGTTTCAAAAGCATCGTTGATGGGCGTGCTTGTTCCGTGGGCATTGATATAATCAATATCTTCCGGTTTTATACCGGCGTCTTTTACGGCAAATTCCATTGCTTTCGCGGCGCCGGAACCGTCTTCGGCAGGCGAGGTGATATGATAAGCATCACAAGTAGCCCCGTAACCGATAATTTCCGCAATGATTTTTGCGCCTCTCTTCTTTGCATGTTCATAATCTTCCATAACCAATATCCCGGCACCCTCTCCCATGACAAAACCGTCACGGCGTTTATCAAACGGAATTGACGCAACAGACGGATCCTCCGTGAAATTCACCGCATTCATGGAAGCAAAGCCCGCCATGCCAAACGGCGTTACACATGCTTCCGCACCGCCGGCTACCATGACATCCGCCTCTCCGTAGGAAATGGACCGAAATGCTTCTCCGATACAATGCGTTCCGGAAGAACACGCGGTTACCACATTGATATTTTTACCCTTCAGACCAAATTCAATCGCAACATTCCCCGCTGCCATATTGGAAATCAATAAAGGGATCATAAGCGGCGAAACACGGTTTGGTCCTTTCTGCAGCAGCTTCGTGTGTTCACGTTCCATACACTGCATACTGCCGATACCGCTGCCGATACTGACGCCAACCATATAGGGGTCTTCTTTTTCCATGTCCAGTCCGCTGTTTTCAAGGGCTTCTTTGGAAGCCGCTACCGCAAACTGTACAAAACGTTCCATACGTCTTGCTTTTTTTGGCTCTATATATTCATTGGGATCAAAATCCGGTATTTCTGCCGCCAGCTTTACTTTAAACTCTGTTGAATCAAAAGCCTGTATCGGTGCAATTCCAACTTTCCCCTCTTTTGCATGATTCCAAAATTCCTCCACTGATTTTCCAATGGAGGTCAACGCTCCCATTCCTGTAATTACAACTCTTCGACTCATATCTCTCCCTCGTTCCTGAATATATTCTGCACATCCTATTCTCAAATTCCGTTTACATTGCCATGCCGCCGTCTACACAAATCACCTGACCGGTAATGTATTTTGCTTTATCCGACGCCAAAAAGACAACGGTTTCCGCAATGTCCTCCGTACCTCCTAATTTGCGCATCGGAATATCTTCCATCAGCTTTTCCCTCATGGATTCCGAAACCGCATCGGTCATATCGGTTTCAATAAATCCGGGAGCTACCGCATTTACCGTAATGCCCCGTGAAGCCAGTTCTTTTGCCGTCGCTTTTGTCAGACCGATTATGCCGGCTTTGGAAGCCGCGTAGTTTGCCTGACCGATATTTCCAAGAACTCCGACAACCGATGCAATATTGATAATACGACCGCTCCGTTTTTTCAGCATCATTCGGCTCACCTGCTTGATTCCGTAAAAGGTACCCGCCAGATTCGTCTGAATGACATCCATGAAGTCTTCTTCTGTCATTTTCATGATTAAATTATCTTTTGTTATTCCGGCATTGTTTACCAATATGTCGATCGTCCCGTAATCCTTTATGATATTCGCATAGAAATCCTTTGATTGAACCGGATCACTGATATTACACTGCACGGCAGCGGCTTTTCCTCCGGCTGCCTTTATGGTTTGTACTACTTCGTTCGCTTTTTGCTCCGAACTGATATAATTAACGATGACTTCCGCACCTTCCCGTGCCAGAGAAGCCGCAATACTTCTTCCGATACCCCGGCTGGCTCCCGTTACAACAGCAATTTTACCGTTTAACATGATTTCCTCCTACATAAGTTCCGCCCTGACTTTTTCAATATCCGGCAGGGAACCGATATGATATGTTTTGATTTCTTTATCTATTTTCCTGTTAAATCCGGCAAGCGTTTGTCCCGGTCCGATTTCGATAAATGTATCCGTTCCTTCTGCTATCATCTTCCGGATAGACTGTTCCCATCTTACCGAATGGGAAACCTGCTTAACCAGCAGCGGCTTAATTTGTTCCCTGTCCGTAATAATCTCCGCGGTCGTATTGGATACATACGGAATCTGCAAATCATTCAGCGTTACCTCGCCGAATGCCTTGCTCAGTTTTTCACCCGCGCCTTTTAACATATCCGAATGAAACGGTCCGCTGACATTCAGCATAACACACCGTTTTGCACCCGCCTCTTTACATTTTGACGCCGCCTCTTCAACTGATTCCGTTTTTCCGGAGATGACCGTTTGTCCCGGACAATTATAATTTGCAATCTGAACATCCGCAATATTTTGAATCACGTTTTCAATCACATCAGAATCCAAGCCTAATACTGCCGACATAGCACCCATGCCGCTCGGGACTTCTTCCTGCATGTAAATGCCCCGTTTTCGGACTATTTTTGCAGCGTCGGCAAAATCCATTGCTCCTGCCGTCACCAACGCCGAATATTCTCCTAGACTGAGTCCCGCCGTAATATCCGGTTTTATACCGTTTTCCCGAAAGACTTCCATCATGGCAATACTCGCCGTAAGCAGACAAACCTGTGTGTACTCCGTAATATTTATCTTTTCATTTTCTTCAAAGCACAGTGATGTTAAATCCAGCCCGACCGCTTCGCTTGCCTTGTCAAAAATCTCTTTCCCTGTTTTCGTTTCCTCATAAAAGTCTTTCCCCATGCCTGCTTTCTGAGAACCTTGACCGGGGAAAATAAATGCTGCCTTATTCATGATAATCCTCATTCCTGATTCTGAAACATTTGATGTATCATTTGCTTTATACTTCTTTCAATAAACGGCGGCAATCAGTCACCATTTCATTTATAATCTGCTGACAGGACATTTCTTCTTTGATTAATCCGGCAATCTGACCTGCCATCACCGTACCGTTTTCAATATCACCGTCAACTACCGCCGCACGGAGTGAGCCAAGAGTAATACGCTCCAATTCTTCAAACGCCGCTCCGTCCGCTTCCAACTGTAAGTATTTTTTTGTCATTTTATTCCGCAGAGAACGAATCGGATGCCCATGACTTCTTCCGGTAACGGAGGCGTCAATATCCTTTGCCTTAATGAGGCGTTCCTTAAAATTTGCGTGAACAACAGATTCTTTCGCCGCCGCAAAACGGGTTCCCACCTTNNCCTTAATAAGGCGTTCTTTAAAATTTGCATGAACAATAGACTCTTTTGCCGCGGCAAACCGAGTTTCTATCTGAACTGCGTTTGCTCCGAGCATAAAGGCTGCTGCCATTCCTCTGCCGTCTGCAATACCGCCCGCTGCGATTACGGGAATATCAACCGCATCCGCCACCTGCGGAACCAATGTCATGGTTGTCAGTTCCCCGATATGCCCGCCGGCTTCCTGACCTTCTGCCACAACCGCATCCGCACCGCACCGCGCCATTCTTTTTGCCAGGGCGACGCTTGCTACGACCGGAATTACTTTGACACCGTTTGATTTCCACAAATCCATATACTTCTCCGGACTGCCCGCACCGGTCGTCACAACCTTGATTCCTTCTTCCACAACGACTTTCGCTACTTCATCCGCATAAGGGCTCATCAGCATAATATTGACGCCGAACACTTTATCCGTCGTATCTTTTGCTTTACGAATCATGTTCCGCACAATATCCGCTTCCGCTCCGGCGGCGCCAATCAACCCAAGTCCGCCTGCCTCAGAAACAGCAGACGCCAGTTGATTCTCTGCAACCCATGCCATTCCGCCCTGTATAATGGGATAAGTGATTCCAAGAAGTTTTGTGATTTCCTGATTCATCTATTCCACACCTTTGGATTTCAAGAAATCCATAACATCACCAACGGTATTCAGACTTTCCAGATCATCAGACGGAATCTCAACGTCATATTCTTCTTCCAATGCCATAATCAATTCGTATAAATCCAATGAATCCGCGCCTAAATCTTCTTTAAAGGATGCCGTTTCCGTTACGGCACTTTCGTCAACACTTAACTGATCCGAAATCATTTCTTTCATTTTTTCCAGCATACTAAATCTCCTCTTAAAATTTATTATTGTTTTGAGCTTCAAAGTATTTTACACAACAACATTCTATCGTATTATATGATATTTGTCAACTATTTATCAATCCCGTTTTATATCTGGTTTTTGTCCCTTATTCCTTTACCTGCCCCTTGTTTGTCCGGTTTCAGGACATTATTTATCCGTCCGGTATAAGCCGGACCTGCGAATCGGTAAGAAGTTTACCGGGAAGTAAAATAAAAATAATTTTTCTCTTTACAAAGGACGGCAGTTTCGATATAATGTTTACGTTATCACTTAAATAAAAATATGCTTCTGTGGCTCAGCTGGTAGAGCAACGCATTCGTAATGNNCGGTTCGAATCCGCTCAGGAGCTTATAAAAGAAACCGCCTTAAACGGTACAATTTAAGGCGGTTTCTTTGTTTTTTGTTCGTACCATGGTTTCATGATTTTGCATTGGTTTTTATTGGTTTTGTACGTTTTGATGAATGATAAGTTGCTGAAGCAATATTATAAAACCGCACAATCCCTAATTTCATTGCATATTATGATGTTATTACATGACAGCGGTTCACCCTGAAATGCGAACCCGGATCAAACATTTGCATCATATCGAAAGAAGGATTGTCATTTGGCGTCAATAGAGATGAACGAAGCAAGACGAAAAAATATCATTGGTATCATTGTCGCAGGTGCCTTTTTATCGTTTTTAGGGCAAAGCCTGCTGACTTCATCCATACCCATACTATCGAAAATTTTTCATGTTTCGGAGGCTGTCGGCACATGGCTGACCACCTCTTACATACTGGTACTTGGTGTAATCAGCGCACTTACCGCCTGTCTTATCAACCGCTTGCCTACAAGAAAAATTTTTCTCGGCAGCATGTCTGTTTTTGCATTCGGCTGCTTATTATCTCCGTTTGCATGGAATTTTCCTGTGCTGCTTATCTCAAGAATCATACAGGCAATCGGTGCCGGCGTATTGATGCCGCTGGCACAGGTCGTCGCTTTACACCTCTACCCCCGAAAACAGCACGGTCATGCTTTTGCTGTCATCGGGATTGCCGTGGCATTTGCGCCCGCAATCGGTCCGACACTGGCGGGCATTTTGGTGGATTTGTTCGGCTGGCGAAGCATTTTTTATTTGATGTTCACTTTACTGGCAATTGTAACGGTTGCCGGCTTCTGTTTTCTGAAAAATGTAGGAATCAACTTTCATGACCGGTTTGATGCTTTGTCGGCACTGTTTTACGCGATGGGATTCTGTGCCCTAATGATAGGTGTTTCGGCGTTTTCGGGTACGGGCAGTAAAATTTATCACGTGCTGCTCCCTATCATCATCGGGATACTTCTCCTTCTTGTATTCGTCATACGTTCGTTTAAACTGGAACACCCCCTGCTTCGTTTACAGCTTTTTATCAACCGGGATTTTACCCTGACCTTCCTGTTAATTGTCGTCGGTTATATTGCCTCAATGTCTGCCGTAATGCTTGTACCCCTTTATCTCCAAACGGCACGCGGCATTTCCGAAACGATTTGCGGATTGGTCATACTGCCGGGAGCACTCTCCACTCTGATTGCCAATCCGATTGGCGGTAAAATGCTGGATTCAAAGGGGCCGCGTCCAGTCGCTGTTCTTGGCATGGCAATTATGACCGCCGGCACAGCGGCATTCTGTATTTTTGACAGGAATATTTCTTTAATCTTAGTTGGGACTGCCTATTGTGCCCGAATGTTTGGCATGACCTTGTTTATGAACCCGCTGACTGCCTACTGTGCCGGCGGGTTAAAAGGGGCAGAAATATCCCACGGCAACGCAATTATTGCATCCATGCGGCAGATGCTCGGTACGCTCAGTGCTGCCGCGCTTGTTGCCGTAACAGAAACGGCATCCTCAAACGGCAGCACAGACGTACATGGTATCAATGTTTCTTTCAGCGTACAAACCATATTGTACCTTATCGGACTGGCAACAGCTATTGTGTTTATAAAATCAAGGAAACCCTGACGATGATCCCTATGATACCGTCATCTCCGGTATATTCCGTTCTCATTTATATAACAATCATACCGGAAACCGCCGAATCGGATTCTCCTCTCCGCAAAGGATATGAATCGCACGCAGTATTTCTTCTTTCCTTTCAGAAGCTTCCTCCTCCGAAAGATCAAGCATCACATCTTCCACCTCCGGAGTATAACGGAATTTCCCCGCCACCGCACCTTGAAACTCGCCGTCGATCAATAAGTAATATAAGGTATCCGGATAGGAATGCGGGTATCTTTCTTTCAGGATATGTTCATTTGATTTTACCAAGATGTCATTGCGGTGCAGCGCGTAAACCGTTCTCTGTATATTGCCCGAATAGGTTTCCAACAGCTCTTTGTCAGTTGTCAGCAGATACTGCTGATCCGTTTCTGTTAAAATCCCTTCGGTCAGTAACTCCTCCGCCGCTTTCCTGCTGTCTTTAACCGGCAGTTTATAAAATGACCTCACCATATCAAGGTCAAACATCACAAGACGGTATGCAAATCTTTGGAGCAGGACTTTTAAGGCTTCCACCCGCGTATATTTTGTCAAATCCGCCTCCGGAAACATTTCTTGGAAAGGATACCATCCCCGGTCCCACTCCCCGTCGTATTGGTCTTCATAGAGTAAAAAGGCTTCCTGCAAGCGGTGAAGAACCGGTGTGATTTCCTTAACGAGCATCCCTGTGGATTCTTTTATCTGCTGAATGTTCATCGGTCCTTCGCGGTCAATTAATTCTAACAGCATGAGCTGGCGTTCGGTTGGTTTCTTCAGCGGTTTTTGAAACAGGCAGGCGAACAATTCCATGTCCTCTGATACAATCCAGCCCAAATTCCCTCCGGAAAAGCGTCCTTTGATAAGCCGGCGGTTCAGCTGCCTCCCGCGGTTAAACTCCATATCATCAAAATCCGCCCGATAAGACAGACTGGGCGGATCACCAAATCCATTCCAGTATACGTTTTGTCCGGGCTGTGTGTCACGGTAAAGAGATAAATATTCTGTTTCGTTTGCTTTACGGCTGAGAAACTGACGCTCCATCCGCAGCGCATTCACTTTTCTTAAGTCCATTTCCGTCCTCCCTTTCCTTTGTTCTCTATTCCATTATGACATAGAGAACACGACAACAGTATGTCCTGTTCAATGTATCAAGTCAAATTTTTTCCACACCCCGGAACGCCATCGAATCAAGAAACAGATTCCCCGGATGATTTCATCCATTGCCATCGCAATCCATACGCCGACCAGTCCATACCCGAATACGATTCCAAACAGATAGGAACCGCCTACGGCAACAATCCACATAACAACGATTCCCAGCATAACAGGGAACTTCGTATCTCCGGTCGCCTGGAGGGAACGCACTAAACAGACATTCGTGCATTTGCCGAACTGCAAAAATATGTCGATGAAGAATATCTGCTTTGCTAAAGCCACCGTTCTTTCATCCGGTGTAAACAACCCCACAATGTTATCGCTGAAAATCCATACGATTACTGACATGACAACACCGATGCTCATTCCGAAAAGCCATGTTTTTTTTATACGGTTATTGGCACTTTCGATATCTCCTGCCCCAATCGCACGGCTTACAATGATTTGCGCCACCTGTGCCACCGATACGGAATAAATAACGGAAACCCATTGAAACATAGAAACATAGAATTTAGCGTTTGTTATATATAAAAATCCGAAGGTATTGACGACACGCAGTATCGTGGTTTGGGAAAGACTGAACGATATCAGTTCCCCTGCGGACGGCAGTCCGATTCCAAGCATTTTCCGGAACTCCAGAAAAGGAAACGGAAATAAATATTTCTTCCGCAGCCGGAAATCTGTTTTCTTATGTAAGAAATAAATGCCGAGAAGAAGCCCCGCCAACCGGCTGATTGATGTGGCGATTCCGGCTCCGACTGCTCCCATGGCAGGAAACGGTCCGACTCCGTTAATCAGCAGAAAGTTAAAGCCAACATTGACAATATTGATGACAATCGAAATGTGCATCGTCGTTTTCATCATTTTCTTGGTTTTGAAAATCGCCGATATCCCCATATACAACCCTTGAAAAAGAATGAAGCCGCCTACCGCATAGGCGTACCCCAACGTCGTTTCCATCAGGTTATCCGGGACTTTCATAAAAGTGAAAATGCTTCTTCCGAATACGACAATAATCAAGCTGATCAGCAAGCTGAATATCGTATTGACATATACCGTCAAATGATATACGACGTTTGTCCGCTTCGACTGCTGGGAAGCGGTATACTGGGAAGCTAAAATCATCGTAGCCAGATTTATCACATTAAATAATATAACAAGGAGATTTAAAATCTGATTGGCATTCCCGACGGCATAAACCGCTTTCTGTGAATGATAACTCAGCATATATTGATCCACGTTTCCTACAAGAGTCGTAAAAAGCAGTTCAATAAAAATCGGCCATGTCAGTTGAAATATCTTTTCTTTATCCTGTTTCATATTCCCTCCGCTTTCTTTCCTTTGTATCTATAAATAATTTAAGAGTAAAATCATCCGGTCACCCAAGGATTCATTTTACTCTTAAATGTTAAGAATAGCAATATCGAAAACAGAAAATTAATACCTTTTCATTGAAGCCTTTCCCTCAATAGGATACAATAATGCCTCCGTCATTGGCATATAAAGAACTCAATCCCCTCTGTTCCGTTATAATAATCTCTTTAAACGGTATCATTTTATTGATCTGCTCTTTTACAAACAATGCACGGCGTGCATGATTGCAGTGGGATATTGCCAAAACCCGGTTTGCGCTGTCAACCGCATCTTCTTTTATCAATTGTACCATTTTTATCAGTGCCATTTTCATCCCGCGTGCCTGCCCCGCCTTATCAATCGTTCCTTCCTGCGTTGCTTTCATGATAGGTTTTATATTCAAAACCTCACAGAGCAATGCGGTCATTTTGTTAAGTCTTCCGTTTTTCCTCAAATTATCCAATGATTCCAGTACAAATTTCGTTTTCATTTGTGTTCTGTACTCCTCCACACTTTTGACGACTTTATCAAAAGTCATCCCCAGTTCTTTCAGCTCCATAATCTTCCGTCCGATCAGTGTTTCACCGGCGGAGGCAGACTTGGAATCAAATACGGCAACCTTTGCCGACGGGTTTTTTTCGGTATAGTCCCTCGCGGCAATCATTGCTGAATTATATGTTCCGCTTAGTTCCGAGGACAATGTTACAACAAATACTTCCTCTGCATGTTCAAATGACTTTTGAAACGCTTCCGATGACGGGCAGGATGATCTTGGGCATTCTTCCAGTTTCTTCATCTTCCTTAAAAACTCTTGCTGATGAAAGCTCTCATCATCAATAATTGTTTCTTCTCCCAAATGCAATTGCAGCGGCACATTGGAATATTTTCCGCTGTCACGCATATCTTCCGTCAGCTCCATGCAGCTATCCCCAATAATCTTATATGGCATAACACCTTTCCTCCTTATGTTCTATTATACTTTTATATGTAGTTTTGTATACTACTTATAGTAACATTGGACACCTTATATGTCAATCCCTATTATTTTTTAGACCGTTATTTTTATTCATATAAAAACCCCAATGTACCGTTTATTGCCATACATCAGGGTTTCCTTTTCCATAATAAAATTATTTTGCAGCCGTCATCATGATTTCATTGCTTCTCTCGATGAACTTTGTCATTCTTTCCGGTTCTAACGGTTTATGTGCCAGCGATGCCAAGTCATAAAGGTGTTCGCATATCATCGGCACTTTTTTGTCCTTTTTATTCGCAAAGATATACTGAACCAATTCATGATTCACATTTAAAATTAAGGTTTCACCTTCGCCGTCCGGACCGAATCCGCCCATTCCGTTCATTGCATACATTTTCATCATATCCTGCATTCTTCTGGTCTGCTCGGAAAGTGTAATCATAGAAGAAACCTTTTCATTTTTCAGTTTCTCCGCTTTGACTTCCAAATTCTCTTTTCCCAGTGCTTTTCGGAAAACCTTGGTCAGTTCATCCGTTTCTTTCTTTAAGTCTTCTTCTCCGACCGATTCTTTAAAGTCTTCCGTCAGCTCTGCGTCAATTCTCTGGAAACGGATTTTTTCATTTTTGGATTCGACGGCAGTCACAAACGGCTGGTCGATGTTGTGCGTCAGTATAAAGGCATTCATATCCTGTTCACGGAACATATTGATATACTGGCTTTGCTGCTGTTCATCCGTCACATAATAAACGGTTGTCTTTGGAACTTCTTTTTCTTCGCCCTCATTTTCCTCCGTTTCTTTTGCGTCCTCTACTTCCGGCACTTCATTTTCTTCCAGATACTCATTCAATGTCATATATTTTCCGTCTAAATCTTTGTAAATGATGTATTCATTGATTCGTTCATTGAACTTTTCATCTTTCAGACAGCCGAACTTAATAAACGGGCTGATATCATCCCAGTATTTTTCATAATTTTCACGGTCTGTCTTGCACATTCCCGTAAGCTTGTCCGCTACTTTTTTTGAAATATAATCCGAAATCTTTTTTACAAACCCATCATTCTGGAGCGCACTTCTGGATACGTTAAGCGGTAAATCCGGACAGTCAATTACGCCCTTTAACAGCATTAAAAATTCGGGAATGACCTCCTTGATGTTATCGGCAATAAACACCTGATTGTTATAAAGCTTAATCACGCCTTCTAAATTATCATACTCGGTATTTAATTTCGGGAAATACAAAATACCTTTTAGATTAAAGGGATAATCCATATTCAGATGAATCCAGAACAACGGTTCTTTATAGTCATGGAATACTTCTCTGTAAAAGTCCTTATATTCTTCTTCCTTACAGTCGTTTGGATGTTTGCTCCATAATGGGGCGGTATTATTGATCGGAACCGGACGTTTCTCGATTTTTGCTTTTTTTACTTTTTCTTTCTTCTCTTTTTTTGCTTTTTTCTTTTCTTTCTTGCTTTCGTCCTTTTTATCCTTTTCTGTGTCCTGTTCTTCCTCACTCTTACTGTCTGCGTCTATCTCTTCCGCTTCCGCCTCTTCTTCCAGCTCATCTTCCGGTAACGGTACGGTCACTTCTTCCTCAAACTCCTCAATCACCGTATCGGTTTCCAATACTTCCTCTCTATTGACGGTTTCCGTTTCCTGTTCTGCATTTGCCTTTTCCAGATAAATCTCAAACGGCATAAAGGAACAGTATTTCGTCAATATTTCTCTCACACGGTAATCATTTGAAAATTCATAGCTGTCATCATTCAAGTACAATGTGACAACCGTACCGAATTCTTCCTTATCACTGCTGTCCATTTCAAAATCCGTACCGCCTTCGGACTCCCAGTGCACTGCTTCGGAACCGTCCTTGTATGATTTGGTGTCAATCGTCACACGGTCCGCTACCATGAATGACGAATAAAAGCCCAATCCAAAATGACCGATAATCTGTTCTTCATTGGCTTTGTCTTTGTATTTTTCCATAAAATCCGTAGCACCCGAAAATGCCACCTGATTGATATACTCTTTCACTTCTTCTGCGGTCATACCGATCCCGTTGTCTTTTACCTGAATCGTTTTATCCTCCGCATTGACCGTAACCGTAAGCTTTGGCTTATAGCCCTCCGGTAATACCGCCTCTCCGATCACCTCCAATTTGTTCAGTTTCGTAATGGCATCACAGCCATTCGATATCAATTCCCGGACAAAAATATCGTGATCGGAATATAACCACTTTTTTATAATCGGAAATATATTTTCCGACTCAATTGATAAACTGCCATGTTCTTTTTTCATGATTCCCTCCGTTTCACCGCGTACATGTGCGGATATTTGAAATTATTATTTTGTGCGAAGTCAAAAACACCCGCTTGCTCAAGACAACACGTAAAAACGTACTGTATGGGCTTATAACAACAATCATAATATAAGAAAATGGAAATGTCAAGAGGAAATTAGCACTCGTTCGAGTTGAGTGCTGACAGTCCTTTTTTCTAAACCTTTTCTTTATCCTGAATGAATACCTTTTCTTTAGTCAACCACTCCGCACACCGCTCATCCCACATCGCCTCCGCTTCTTTATTCAGGCTGAACTCCGCAGCCTGATATGCGGAAATCAAATTCAGTTCCCCATTTATGTACTGCACCCGCAAGACACCCTTGTCACCATTCCCCATCCATTTTATAAAATTAATGACCAGCGCAGACGGCGTTTTTTTCCCTTTTACCAAATCATAAACAATCGGGCGGACTTGTTTCCACGAAACAAACCCGTTCTTTTTTTGTTTCTCTTCATCACCATCCCCCTCATTCTCTTCCATCCAGTCTTTATGCAGGGAGCCGTTGATTTTTGTTGTGATAAAGGTACGGATTTCTGCATCCATAACAAAAAAATCGTCAAACGTATCCGCAGACAACAATACTGACATAAATTCTTTTACCGATTCGATTTTAACTGATTTCATTTTGTCCTCTTCATTCATGCTTGTACGAAATTTCTTTTTTGCAATGGGTTTTTCAGCCGCCCGCTTTTTCTATGTATAGCTCTTTTCATTCATGCTCATACTAACAATGTCTATGATAATCGGATTTCAAAGAAATCCGAGAAAGGAGATGTTATCGTGTCAACAGAACAAACTTATAAAAATGTTGCGGAACATTGCAGTGCTTATCATGCAAAAGAATCCTATTATTCCTCTCAGAATAAATCCGGTGATTCTGATGTTTCCTGTACCACCTGCAAACATTTTGTAAATGATAACCATTGTGAGCTGGATCTCCTGGATCCTATCGTTGAGAACCACAATTTCTAAGTTCTGCACAGGATATCCTGTGCAGGTTACCCCCATACGAATGCTGAGCGTTTCAGCATCGGACAGACTCATGAACCATCATGTGAGCGAAACATGGCAATGCTTCGTGAGTCTAATACATATTTCCCGCGGCTGACAGCCTGCCCCGGATTTTTTCCGGATGTGGTAAACAACACTTCCCATTCTCCTTTTATACTGATTTTCGGAAGATAAAAGGTATGCTCCTCCCAATGCATGTTAAATACAATATAAATGGAGTCGCAGCTGTCCCCCGGCAAATAGCCTCCGTAAAATAAAATTCCCAGTTCCCTGCTGTAGTTTACAAAGTTTGATATCCACGGCTCGATGCCGTGACAGGATATATCCGGTATCCCCAATCCCTTATAGTCCGTTCCCTGGAACTGCTCCATCCGGTAAATCGGATGTGTCTTGCGAAATCTTATCAGCATCCTTGTAAAATCAAACAGCTCCGTATTTTTTTCGAGCAGCGTCCAATTGAGCCATGTGATATAATTATCCTGACAATACGCATTATTATTCCCGTTCTGACTGTTTCCAAATTCGTCGCCTGCCAGAATCATCGGCGTACCCAAACTGAGCAGCAGCATGGATAGGGCATTTTTCACCTGCTTCTTTCTCATTTCCTGAACCTTCTTCCGGCGGCTTGTCCCTTCCTGCCCGCAATTCCAACTGTAATTGTATTCGGTCCCGTCCTCGTTTCTTTCGCCGTTATCTTTATTATGCTTGATATCATACGAAACCAGGTCCCGCAGCGTAAAACCGTTTTTCTGTGTAATATAATTGATGACCGACGCTTCTTCTCCTTTATTTTTGAACCGCTGGTAAAAACTATAAACCCGGCGTTCGTCGCTTTTCAAAAAGCATCTCGCATTGATTAAAAATTCATCATTAAATGAAGCAAAACGCTGTTTTTTGTCTGACGCATCAATCTCTCCCCAGGTCACCCCCAACAGCTTACTGTTGTTCAGAATCGGATCATGAATAATCAAATCCTTGGAAACGATATCCTGATTGATCAGAAAACCGTCGATATGGAATTCAATCACATAATATCTCAGACACTTTATAATAAAATCAGGTGTTTTTCCTTCAAAATGCATATCTAAAAACACCTGGAACCCATTTTGATGAAGCGTTTTGATCATCTGTCTGAACTCATGCACCGGCGACCGCTCCCCCGTTCCATAGGACGCTTTCGGCGCAAAATAAAACGAGTCGCTTGTATAGCCCCAATAATTTACCTTTTTACCCGCATCGGACAAATATTCATTAAAATCATAGATCGGCAAAAATAAAAGGGTATTGACACCAAGACGCTTTAAATATTTGATTTTTTCCGTTACCCCAAGAAAAGTACCCGGTGCCTCCACACCGGAGCTTTGGTGTTTTGTAAACCCTCTTACATGACATTGATAAAAAATACTGTCCCGGAACGGAAGGTTCTTTCTTTTCTCCCCCGACCAATCAAACCGTTCAAAATCAAATATTGAATGGTTCCGGCGGCTCCCGCTCCTTTTCCCGAATTTATCCCTGCCCGAAACACGTTTTGCATACGGGTCCGCAATTTCTTTTTTGTCCGCTTCAAAAACATAATCCCAGCCGTTCAAATACTCTGTGATTTGTTCCCCTGTCAAAGATACGGAAAAAATATTATGAATCCCGTGTTTTTTCATCGAAAACATCGGAATATCCATTGTTTTTTCACCTTTTTTCAGGATTTTCAATCTGCATCTTTTTGCGTTTTCGGTTACTACGGCAATGTGTATGGCATTCCCGTCCTGTTCCGCCGTAACACCAAGCGGAAGCGGGCGGCCTCTATTCACTTTGTACGATATTTGATTCATTTTATGACTTCTCCTCGGCAGCGTTGTTTATATATTCAGGTGAATACGATTCTTCCTAAGAAAACCTGCAAAACAGGACAAAGATTTAAAAAGGAATAGTCTTATTATAACTAACATTAACTTTTTCGACAATAATTATTTAGAAAAACCTTGCAAAATAAATATTTTTCGGTAAAATAATACGTGTATGACAACGATTATACAAAGAAACAATTGTACTATGCGCCGAATCGGCGCAAGGAATGGGGAGAAAATGATACAAGTAAGTAATTTGACATTACGTTTCGGCAAGAAAGCATTATTTGAAGAAGTAAACTTAAAATTCACAGAAGGAAACTGCTACGGTATTATCGGGGCAAACGGCGCCGGTAAATCTACCTTTTTAAAAATTCTGTCCGGCGAACTGGAATCCACGGCAGGCGACGTTATTTTGACGCCAGGCGAACGTATTTCGGTATTGGAACAAGACCATTTTAAATACGACGATAATACGGTCCTTGATACGGTCATGATGGGGAATGCCCGTCTATATGAGATTATGAAGGAAAAAAACTTGATTTATGCCAAAGAAGATTTTTCTGATGCAGACGGCATCCGGGCAAGTGAACTGGAAACGGAATTTGCGGCAATGAACGGCTGGGAAGCCGAATCCGATGCCGCCTCTTTGCTCAACGGACTCAGTATTGAACTCGATATGCATACCAAAAAAATGAGCGAGCTTTCCGGCAGTGAAAAGGTAAAAGTCCTGCTTGCCCGTGCATTATTCGGAAATCCCGATATCTTATTGCTTGACGAGCCGACCAACCATCTGGACCTCGACGCCATCCGCTGGCTGAAGGAATTTTTAATCAATTTTAATAATACGGTCATTGTTGTATCGCACGATCGTTATTTTCTGAATAAGGTCTGCACACAAACTGTCGATATTGATTATGCCAAAATGCAGCTCTATGCCGGAAACTATGACTTTTGGTATGAATCCAGCCAATTGATGATCCGGCAGATGAAAGAGGCAAACAAGAAAAAAGAAGATAAGATAAAGGAATTACAGGAATTTATCCAGCGTTTCAGCGCCAATGCTTCCAAATCCAAACAGGCGACCTCCAGAAAACGGGCACTGGAAAAAATCGAGCTGGATAACCTGCGTCCTTCCAGCCGGAAATATCCTTATGTTGATTTTAAGCCGGACCGGGAAATCGGCAACGAGGTATTGACCGTGACCAATCTAAGCAAGACCATTGACGGCGTAAAGGTACTGGATAAGGTATCGTTTATCGCGGGGCGGGAAGATAAAATTGCTTTTGTCGGTTCTTTCCCGATTGCCGCCACAACGTTATTTCAAATGACAACCGGGGAAATGGAGCCGGATGAAGGGGACTACAAATGGGGTGTTACGGTTTCTCATTCCTATTTCCCGAAAGACAATACAAAGGATTTTGATTGTTCCGATACGATTGTTGACTGGCTCATGCCGTATTCCCCTGAAAAGGACCCCACTTATGTAAGGGGATTTTTGGGTCGTATGCTGTTTTCCGGCGACGATGGCTTAAAACGCGTCAATGTGCTCTCCGGAGGGGAAAAAGTCCGCGTCATGTTGAGTAAAATGATGATGCTCGGTTCCAATGCTTTGATTTTGGACGAACCGACAAACCATCTGGATATGGAATCAATTACTTCTGTCAATAACGGTATGATAAAATGTCCGGGAGTTGTATTTTTCACCTCACAGGATCATCAGTTTATTCAAACGATTGCCAATCGTATTATTGAATTTACACCAAACGGTATGATTGATAAAATCACTTCTTACGACGATTATCTTGATAATGATGAGATGGCAAGAAAACGGCAGGCTCTCTCTTAATTTTTCATTTGGGACAGAGAATTTCCTGCACAGTACATACTATATACAACGCAGGAATTCTTTGTATTCCGATACGGTATAGCAGGATTCAGTGTACAAGCATATCCTTCATAAACCAAGGTTCCCCTGTATTCTGCCTCCCGGCAAATACAGGGGAACCGGTTTTTTCAGAATGGCTTGCAGACGGCACTCCGTTTTCTGAAATTACTTCTTTATACGGTATATCCGTTTGACAGACGCACTGATTTCACACCATTTTCTCAGGGCAATTACTCGGATGATAGTTTTTCTGGTAATCTTAATTTTTTTGTTTTTACCCGCCTTAATCCGCTTGCTTTTTCTGGTCGGCTTTTTGCCGTTGACAGTGAAGTACAGCGTGACGTTTTTGGGTGCTTTCAATTTAACAGCCGCCCCAAGTTTCACTTTTTTCGACTTTATTATTTTGGGTTTTGCCGTTTTGATCGTGTATTTTACCGAACCCGCCGTACTGTTCTTATATCCTTTTGCGGCAGCCATAAATTGTAAGACAGAGGACTTTTTAATCGTTACGGTTTTGCCGCTGGCAATGGATTTTGATTTGGTTGTGGGCTTTTTCCCGTCTGTGGTGAAATAAATCCTCGAACCGGGGGTTTTTCCGGTCAGTCTTACATTGACCTTGTTAGTGTATGTTCCGGATTTTTTATTGACAGTGGGTCTGTCCGCCGCAGCCAATACGGGACTGCTGTCAGGATTGACTGACGGAGCCGGGTCCGGAGTGCCGGAGGGATCGGGCGTGTTTGCCGGGTCCGGGGTACCGGAAGGTCCGGGTGTGTTTGCCGGGGTGGGAGTTCCGGAGGGCTTGGGTGTGTCTGCCGGTTCCGGGGTGCCGGACGGTTCGGGGCTGTCTGTCGGCAAAGCTCCGGTAACGGTGAGAGGCAGACGTTTTGTCAGTCCGGTTCCGGGGTAAAGTATTTCAATCACCGTATTGCCCGGAGCCAAGGCGGTCACATTTCCCTCAGCCGATACGGCGGCGATGCCGGAATCAGCCGCCGTATATACACAAGGTTCCGTAAAGAAGCGGGCGGGTTCGGCAATGCCGTTGAGCTTTAAGGAGTTTCCTGTTTCCAGTGACAGGCTGTCAATACCGTCATTGACGACAATGTCCGCCGGACGGCGCACGGTCATGTCAAATAACACGGGATCCGATTCGGCGTTCTCCGGCACTTCCAAAAGAACCGTGAGGGAGGCGAACCGATCTAGGTCCTCCGTCATGTCAAGACTTACCGTGTCTGTAATATTCGCCGTTTCACCGGGTTCGACGGCAGGAATCTTAATTGTTCCCAGCGTTTTAACATGATTGCCGTTTTCAATTTTTACAGCGTCGGCTTCCAATGCCTGACTTGCCTGATTGCCTTTGTTGGTAACCTGTCCGGTGATTTTGGCTTCCGATAAAGTGAAATCGCTTCCGGTCATATGGTCAAATACCAACTCGGCACCGGATTTTACCGGCAACTCGGCACGCTGTTCGCCGGACTGACCGCTTTCTTTTAAAACAACGGTAATTTTGTCCGTGCCGCGGACCGAAACAGGAAGCGACACATTTGCGGTACCGCCGGGCAGAATGCGTTCGTGACCGGTAACGGTTTCCTGAAGCGTTTCTTCTTCATCCGAAACGGCATAAATATCCGCTGTAAAACCTTCGACAGGGAGCAATCCGGTATTCTGCACCCCGAAACTCACGGCAGTGTGATCGGAAGGGTACTTCTCATCAAAACATAATTCTTCTATTTTCAGACTGTTCCACGGTTCAAATTCTGCGAGGATCAGCTTGTTCGGTGAATACGTAACCTCGCCGCCGTCAAGGAGCGTCTGGGTATACATATTGCTGATCATAGTTATGGTACTGTCTGCCGCTACGGTAATATCAATTTCGTCAAGGATAAGACCGGGGACATTTTTTCCGAAATCGCTAATCCTGACAGCATCACTGAAACCGGAGGTTTTCGTACCGTCGTCGCCGCCGTCGGTTATGTAGACCGCACCGTACAGCTCGCGTCCTGTGCGGTCGGATTTTTCAGAGGGGACCTCCCCCGTATCCTCGTCGATCCAGAACAAATAATAGTTTCCGTCGTCACCGNNCTGACAATTTTGTGGTTGCCTAAGCCGTTGAGCCGGCGTTCGCTGTCCAGCGCAAATTCTTTGGAATGAAAGGCAATTTCTCCTGCGGCGGCGTCTTCGAGCATGGTTTTTACTGATGCCGCCGGGGTTCCCGGATTATCCGGATCCTCCTGGGCAAGATAATTGTCGATGTTAAACAGATTCATTGTGCTGCCGTCGGTCATCCATGTGAGTACCAGTTCACCGTTTAGGGTGTTAAGCTGCGGTACGGTTTCCTCATGATAGGAGTGGGTAATGTCGGCAGCATCCATCACTTCATCCCGTGTGATATTATAGGCGCCGATGTAAATATCTCTGTCGCCGGCGGTATTCAAAGAATTATCCGCATCATAGGAAAAAGCATACAAAGCGATGTACTCATTATTTACATACTTGGTTGAGGTACTGAAGTCAAGTATCAGCGGATCATTCACGCCGGGGACTCTGACATCCACAAAGCGATCCGCACTCCATTCGGTGCCGTCAAATACCTTATAACGCATGGTGGTATATGTGGTGTCAACGCCAGCAAGCTGAACCATTTTTTCATCCGTTCCGTCGGTCAGGATGTTTTGTACCTGCCCGATATCCCGGCTCATGTAATAGGCAATAAGAAAATCACTGTCCGGGGAAAACTGCAGATGGGGATTGATATCCATGTACTGTTCCGATGCATTCGCTTCATCAACCAGGCTTTGGGTTTCACCAAGACCGTCTTCGACAGAGTATACGGCATATTTTATATCAAGGGTTTTGAGTACACTGGCGGCATAATCAATCTTCTCATTTTCATCTTCGGGGATTTCCCCAAAGGTTTCGGATGCTTCAGACCAAGAGATAGCGACCTTGCCGTTGTTTGCCTTGTGAAGCTTTGGATACACGGCAGCCTGACCGGAAGCGCTGAGCTGTGACGGCGTGTTCCAATTCCCGTTTTTATTCCGGATGGTGTACATAACACGCTGTCCGTTGATGGGGTGGGTTCCGTCATTGTCCAAATAGACCATCAGCTTCGCTCCGTCATTCAATGTTACAATCCGGGGTTGGGCGCGTTCGGCAGCATTATTGACCAGTACCGAGTAACTGAGTGCTTCGGGCAGGGAACGAAGCAGTTGTTTTTTTGGCGTATGATTTTTACTGGATTCGGCTGTCCAGCGGGAAGCCTCCGCTTCGTAAGCACGTAAATTTACCTCGGTCCGGGGGCGGATATCACGCAGGGAACGGTTTGAGTTTTCATAGACACCCGTGCGGGCAAGCGGTATCTTTGTCGTAAAATCGACGGAGAAAAAAAGTAAACTCAACCCAATCCCGCCTTCCATGTCAAGATAGAACCCGTCCTCCGATTCTTCAGAAGCCGTTTCTTTATCCATATCCACGCGCCAGAGCATATTCAGTCCGATAATACCTCTGGCATCCAGTATGCCGCATAATCCGACACCTGCCATGAGCCGTCCGCCTGCCGATCCCGACCAGGCATTGTTGGCGTCAAAGGTTTCCAAGACATTGTAATCTTCCTGAAAGTCACCCGGAGAAATATCTTTCCCTTTATCGGTCCGGTATGCGCCTGAAAAATCCATATTGACATAGGCGGAAAGATTAATATAGCACGGAACACCGTAGATGACCGTATAGAAAGATTTTGAGAAATTAAATCCGCCGCCGACCAGATAGGAACCGCCGGCAAAAACATATTTATTCAAGTTTGCATCCCATTTATAGGAAAAACCGAATCCCAAAGTAACCGAAAAACCGAGCGCAGATTTGCCGAAAACATTGTTCAGAGCTTTTTTATTGGCGTCTGCCGCCAACTGCTCTTTGTCCACTCCCAGCTTATTCATCTGGTTTTCGATTTCCTCCTGAGAGCCGGTGATGCCTTTGTCAAGCTGCTCCTGAACACTTGCTTTGGATTCAGCAGGTATGGCTTTCGCTTTTTTCAAAAGAGCCCTTGAGCTTGGGGGCTTGGGATGCCGGAAACCAAAATCCACGTAGTCGGTATAATCGGGATAATTGATGGGATTCCCGTTCTCATCTATGCTTTCTCCCATTTCCCGGCTTGTCTTGAGTGTCAATCTTGAAGCCTTGACCTTTATGGAACCGAGCATCGGTATGGAGGGACTGTCTTTTCCCTCATACTCGTATTGGGCTTTTACAGGCGGTGTGAATGTGGGTGCAAAACGCAGACCGGTAAAACGCAGAGGAAACTTTCGCTCCTGACTGACCGTTTCGGTATTTGTGACATTGCCGTTTTCATCATAATGAATGATTTCTGTTTCCAGATCATTGGCGTCAACCAGCTGGACACAAAGTAAATCACCGGAGTTTACATCATTTTCCAGATTAATCAGGGTTGTGAATTGTTTCTGGTTCTTTGCGGATTCGGTTTCGGCAAGCTGTGTCAGGGTTCCGTCCTCACCTTTCGCATAATAAATGATTTTTTTCACACCCTGTTTGGATTCATCAAAGCTTAGCTGCAAGGTAAGTCTGGCACTTTCCTGCTGTATGATATTTATTGTGTCGGCGGCGGTTCCGTATTTGATATTGTTGGCGTCAATCAGATATTCATAGTTCAGCCAGTCATACCGAATCGTATCCGACGATTCCAGCGGAAGCTCAATTCCCCCGCCGTTCACAGGATAACAGAGTGCGCTGATCTGCTTTTCTTCGTATGTCAGGGTTGTTTCATTGAATACGGCTTCCATAAAACTCCGTTCCTTGGGGGTTTCCACTGCCGCCATGGTTATGTACCGGAAGTTTTTTTCGTATCCGTTATCAACAAGTACGGAAATCATATCACCGGGCAGGGCTTTGATACCGGTAATCTTAAAAGCTCCGTTTTCGTCGGTATCGGCATTGTAACGGGCAGTATAACTGGTTTTGCTTTTACCGGCAGCATTTTCCGTATAACCGTGGGCAATATAGGAACCGGCAAGTATCCGGGCATTTACGGCGGGTATGACAACAGGGTCGGTTTTGTTTCCTCCGGTACGGATTGAATAATCCTTCGAGTAGAGCGTGCCGGTATATTCAAAATATTTATAATCGGACGGATTGATTTCTTCCGCTTCTATTGTAATAATATTCCGCTCGCGAAGCCCCTCGGCGGCAAAGTCCATCTGATAACCGCTGATTTTGCCGTCAAGACCGGGGCGGGAAAATTTAGCCCGGTAAGTTTTTCCGTCTGTATTTTTAGGCAATACGCCGATTTGATACTGTGTTCCGGCTATGGGCAGGATATCGCCGTTTCCCGTATCGAGAATCCATTTTCCCTTATGGGAAGCGGGGAGTTTACTGTCCGGCACCAGTCCGGTCACAGTCAGCTTGGAGCGGGCATCATCATTCATCTTAATTTCGATACAGTTGGACATCTCGGACATTACCGGGGAAACGGTATAAGAACCTTCTTCCAAAATTTCATTGCTGGTCAGGAAGCTGTCAACATTCCGCGAGTCGGGTACCGTGCTGCCGGGTTTATAGCTTAATATACGGTATGCTTGGGGATACCAGCCGTCACTGGTGGATTCGGGAGTGAAATTAAATTCATCTCCGGCATGGAACGTATGCTCTCCGTTTGTTAAACTGCTGTCCGTGAACTTGCCGTGAGTGTCCGGCTGTACGGTCACCGGGACATCAATATATTTGTATTTCGGTTTGATTTTCACTTTGACAGAATCCCTGCCCGATTCCGGGATGCCGGCTCTGGCATTCATCCAGTCAATCAAATCGCTGCTGAATGTAAAACTCAGGGACGGATGATTCCAGTCAAAGGAAACGTCCTGTTCGCCGGGGTCGGTTACCGTAAACCGGTAACCGGTCAGGTATCCTGCCATCAGTTTTTTCCCTCCGATGCTTACCGGCTCGCTCCGAAAATCAACCGCACCGTCGGCAGGCACGGTTACAACAGCACTTCCGATCTGATTGGCACTGCTGAATTCGGCAGGACGGGCGGNNTGTCCGGTAATCCATGTTATCCGGCTGCTCCATTGTAATATCAAAGGTTCTGTACATCAGAACAACGCCGAAAACCCAAAGACGCATACTGGGGGTAGCGTTTTTATTATCATCCCGGACATCAATCGTAATATTCTCGGTTCCGGTAAAAGGTGTGCCGTCGTCATTCCGGAACAGACTGGGTTCGGATATTTTTCTGTCAAAGGAAGCTGTCACGGTTTTTGTCACATCCCCAATGGTATACCGGGCTTTATTAGCGGTATAAACGGTATCAAAATGCCAGTCGATACATGCATACTGGAATTTATCCGTTTCAAAAGACGGTGTGCGTACCAATGTGCCGCCTGTTTTGGTCGTGGTAGAAGAGTAATACCGTAAAAACCAGTGGTTTGTGTCGCTGTTTTTATCGTTGCAGCCTTTTTGGGCTAAATGCCAGTTCTCATTCATCTCCGTATGGAGCTCGGATTTGCAGTGGTTGGGTTCGTACCCGTAATAGCCGCCTGACCATTCGGCTGTAGGAAATAGGTATTCGCCGTAGTATCGCCCATTGCTTTCTAAAATTCCCCAGGATTCATCTTTGTCAGGATGGGGGAGGATGTTGTATACGATTCCGTTTACTGTAACCGTATCGGTCTGTGCGGCTTGGAGATTGGCATTTTCTACGGCTTTCGGGGCTTTGGTTTCCATCTCGGTAACCTTACCCGTATCAGCACCTTTGATATCATACATTTCAACTTTTACTGTCTTTGCTTTTTTGGGAGCGGAAAGGACAACCGTCTGTTTGTTTACATAGGGCTGGAATTCGACGCGGGTGCTTTCCCCCTCGCCGCCGTCAGAGTCCGTTGTTCTGACCATAGCGGTAACAAGGCTGTGTTCTCCCCCCTCGCGGAGGACATTGACCGAAATACCGTTTTTCGTATCCTGTACTTCGGTTAGTGACAGTTTTCCGCGTGTTTCTTTCCGCTCATCCAGAATAGCGACAGAGCAGTTGACCACATGAGAGAGCCGGAGCGGCTCGGAGGGATGGGAGAGCATGAGGTCAAAGACTTTTTCTCCTTGGGGCTGTTCGCTCCGGAATGTTTCAACAATAATGTTCTTTTTGGATTCTCCTTTGGCAAACCGTATCTTCGTAGAAGAAGACTCCGGCATATCCTTAGCCGGATCCATCCCTACGGTGTTAAACATATTGAATTCGGCAGAGGGAATCGAAGGAATACGGGATTTCTCACCTAACTCCTGCGCTCGTTTTTTTGCCAGCGAGCTTTCGGGCAGTGTCTGATTCCCCGAAGAAAAAGACGGATCGCTCATCGCCTCCATAAATTCTTCGGCAGGGTCGGCGGCACCCGCAGGATGTTCCGCCGCCATCTGCACCAATGTTTTTTCCCTGTCGATAACCTCGGTCGTATTGTCCGGATCGTCAATCACATAATCTTCACCGTATTTGGCGGAAATATCAAAAGTCTTTAATTCTACGGAAGCGGCGGCATCCGTATTGCCCTGACGGTAAACGGTAACAATATATTTTCCGGGTTCTTTGACGGATGTGCTAAGTGTACCCATAACGGCAAAGCTTTCACCGTCGGCTATGTCAAATTCGGCCTTTTGTGCGGGAAGCATAACAGCACTGCCTGCCGCTTCCGCCTCTTCTGCCGCCGGCGGCGGTAAAACAGAAAATATCACGGCAATTGTAAGAATCAGGGATATCACTCTTTTTTTCATAATGTTTCTCCTTTTACTTATATTTTAGTAATACTGAATCATGAAACGAAAATTAATACCGGACGTAATATTTCATAAAATGCAAAAAGCAGTTAAGTCTTGGATTTTCTTAAACTCCGCCTGAATTATTACGCGGGCACTTAATTATCCTTATAAAACACCAAATGCGAATGGGAAAAGCCCATTCGCATTTGGTTTTATGATAGGATTATCATAGCATATAATCTACAGATCCGCAACCAAGAATTTCACATGGGGTTATGCGGGTACTTGATTTTTACGTACAAAACGGTTCCGCTGCCTCTCGCGCCGGAAAAGTCAGTATCACCGACGTCCCTTTCCCCGGCTCGCTTTTGATTTCCGCAAAGCCCCCGCACCCCTCCATCGTGCTTTTTACAATATAAAGCCCTAAGCCGCTTTCGCCGTCGTTTGCATTCCGTGCCTGAGAGCCTTTATAAAAGCGTTCAAATACATGGGGCAGGTGCTTCGGGTCAATACCGCAGCCGGTGTCGGTAACCGTAACAGCCGCAAACGCCCCTTTTCTGTATGCCGTTATCGTAATACCGCCGTATGCCGTATGCCGTACGGAGTTATAAATAACATTATCAAATACATTCCATATCTTTTGCAGGTCGGTTGATACCTCAATATTATCCTCGGTATCAATGTCAAAAGAAAGACCGTGATCCTCCAGATAATCATCGTATTTTTCCTTTGCTTTGGCAAGCAGCCGCAGCAGGGACTCCCATTTTGGCTCGTACAGCCGGCGTCCGGTTTCGATCCGGCTGACTTCAAATAAATTTTGTATCAATCGCTGTAAATCCAAGTTCTTTTGATAAGCTGCCCGGACAAGACGCTGATAATCGGCGTTGCTCTTTGTCGCGGAGAGGGAGGAAAGGGACTCCAGATTGACACTCATAACCGCCAGCGGGGTTTTCAGGTCATGGGATATATTGGATACCAGTTCCTTCATAGCGTCATTGGTCACCTGCAGGTTATGTGTCCGTTCACTTACGATTTTCTCAAGGTTTTGGTTCGTTTCCTCAACAAATTTGAATGTGTCGGTGTAATTTTTGGACAGCAGCAGGGCATGGGACAGCACCATAAACAGCACGGATGTAAATCCGGGCATGAGAAAGGTACCGGGATCAATAAAAACCCAAAATATTCCAAATAAGAGAAACAGAATATAAGATATAAAATAGAGCCGTACCCATTTATTTTCTTTCAGTGCGGGGGATTTTGCAAAGACCGGCATGATAATAATACAAAAAACCAGGATAACGGTATAAATAATTTTTTCATAATAAGAGGGGGAAAGCGGGGCGAATATACAGATCATAGTCCCAAGAAGCAGATAGGCGGTCAGCTTTTTTTTATGCGCAAGCATGAAATCCAGCCGCAGGGTATATAAGCCGACACAAACGGCACTGCCGTGAAACAGAAAAGCAACGGTGCATCTTATTTTTATCAGGAGTTCACCGTACGGTATCCATGTAAAAGTATCATTCAGACCGTTTCTGGTAAATAATGTATGAACAGCATACAGGATACACAGCAGAGAAAAAAGGAGATATTCCTTATTCTTTCTTCTGAAAATATAGAAGGAAAGATGGTTCAATGCCGTAAACAAAATTCCGCCGAAAGCAACTAAGTACAGTCCGCGTGTGCGCAAAAAATGAATATCCATTTCAAATACTTCATAAGAAATATCCGGGTTGGGAGGCAGGCACATATAGATCAGCAGGAGGGCGGAGATTGTGAATATGGCAATCGTCGGGATGACCGGAAGCAGCTTTTTCATACGTTGTCCCCTCGTTTCGGCAACGAAAGACAGTAACCCGCACCATAGGAATTCTCGATATTTCCGATGATACTTTCGGCGAACTCAATCTTCCGGCGCAGTTTGAGAACCACAACGGCGACTACACCGCTTTCGGCAGTGCCAAACCATATCTTGTCCAAAATCTCCTCTTTAGAAAAAACTTTCCCCGGATTTTCATAAAACAGAAGAAACAAATGAAATTCCCGTTCGGATAACAGTACGTTTTTGCCAAGTGCATGAATGATTTTATTATCCGCATCAATATAAAAATCCCCGTGCGGCTGCTTATAGCGGTCATGCTTCCTGCGAAGCAAAGCATTGATACGTGCGGTAAGCTCTTTTAGGCTGTAGGGCTTGGTCATATAATCGTCGCCGCCGGAGGTCAGTCCCCTTACTTTATCATCGGACTCTTCCAAGCATGATAAGAATAAAATCGGTGTGTCGGTTATGGTACGGGCAGCCTTGCAAATTGAAAAACCATCCAAATCAGGCAACAGTATATCCAGTACGATGCAGTCGTACCTGTTTTCATTCAAATAAGCAAGCGCCTTAATTCCCGTGTCCGCACAAGTTATTTCGAACCCCTGCTTGGTCAGGTGGTTTTGATTGGCAGACAGGATTTCCGTGTTGTCGTCGATAAGTAAAATAGCAGACATGGATAAAACCCCCTATATGATTCTGATGATATCAAAACCTTTCCGCCGTGTCAATAAAGCATGAAAGATTCATAAGCTTTTACCGGTCCGCATATAAATGAATAGACCATAAGCATGTGCGGGAACGGAGATTGCTATGCAGAAAAGATGGAAACGGTTTTTAAAAGGGCTGGTATTGTTTATTGTCGGAGGATTTGCCTATGCAGGTGTCGAGCTGTTGTTTCGCGGGTATACATTTTTTTCAATGTTTATCGTGGGCGGATTGTGCTTTCTTTTGATCGGATTGATTAATGAATTTATCCTGACCGTACATATGCCGCTGATTGAACAGATGTTTATTGCATCAATACTGGTCACATGTCTGGAATATGTGTCCGGTGTCATATTGAATATCTGGCTGAATTTTGGGATTTGGGACTACAGTAACATGCCCTATAATTTACACGGGCAAATCTGTCTGTTGTTTTCTGTCGGATGGTTTTTTCTGTCCGTTGTCGGTATTGTATTGGATGACTATACAAGGCATTTTTTGTACAAAGAAAATAGGCCTGATTATTCGCTTTTCTGATTTCACAGGAAAGTCCTGAGAGCCTTCGTTTATTTGTGCGCCGCAAAGTTTGCATGGCAGACATCTGCAGTTCTTACAAAAGCGTTTTTACAAAAACGTCGCCGCATCTTCATCCAAAAAGACCGTAACCCGCGGATGAAACCGCAGAACCGAGGCAGGGCAGTGCGGATTTACCGCATCACGAATCATAGATTTTACTGCGTTCGCCTTGGCTTTTCCGGTCGCAATCAAAAGAATCTCTTTCGCATTCATAATCGTACCGATGCCCATCGTTATCGCATAGCGGGGGACTTCATCGGAATTCCCGAAAAAGCGTGTATTTGCCTCGATGGTACTTTCTGTCAAAGCCGTTTTATGTGTCGTTTCCGGAAAAACCTCATCCGGTTCATTAAAGCCGATATGTCCGTTGTTTCCAAGTCCCAAAATCTGAAGGTCTATCCCTCCCGCCTTTGAAATTTCACTGTCGTAAGAAGCCAGTTCTTCGTCCGGAGCGGTGCTTAGCCCGTTCGGAATATGTATTCTGTCTTTTGTTACATTGATATGGTCAAATAAATTCTCTTTCATAAA
This sequence comes from Lachnoclostridium sp. UBA933, assembly GCA_002293545.1. Classification (GTDB taxonomy): domain Bacteria; phylum Bacillota; class Clostridia; order Lachnospirales; family Lachnospiraceae; genus UBA933. The sequence continues at coordinate 29,784 of DBDL01000073.1, forward strand.
ATAATGATAACTCTGTTCGTGGCTTGAGTCCAATCCGCAGTATTCATCTAAATTAAACGTTGTGATGTTCTTATAGTCCGTTATCCCCTGCCGGTAATCTTCAATCATATGCCGGTAAGTCGGAATCGGTGTGGAACCGGTTGCAAAGCCGAGTACACAATCCGGTTTTCTTAATACCACCGATGCAAATACGGCGGCAGCGGCTTTTCCAATCAAGTCTTCATTCTTACAGATGTGAGTAATCATAGTTCTCTCCTGTCTTATCAAAATTTTTTACATTATAAGTATACGTTATTTTTTTTTAAGAATCAATAAAATAATTAAAAATGCGGCTGTCTGAAAATCGCAGCCGCTGACGGTTATATCCTATCGTTATGAAAATAAAGTATCTTTTAAAGACTTTGGTCATATATTGTTCTTGCTAATTCGAGTATCAAACGTTTTTCTTTATGCGAAACACTTTTCATATAAGCGATCACCTGTTCTTCCATGGTCTGTGTTGTGTATAAGCTGTTTTCCTTTAAATCTATAGCGTTGACTAATGCAGTTTTCATCCCTAACAGATAATCTGTGGAAACATTGAAAAATTCTGCCGTATTTATGATAATATCTTCTGTAGCTTTGACGACGCCGCATTCAATGGAGCTGATTTGCTGCTGACATAAATTTAATTTTTTACCCAAATCCGTTTGACTCATATTCGCAGCTTTTCGTAATTCTCTTAAGCGTTTCAAAATTCATCCTCCCTGTATCTTTTGTTTATATTATAAGGGGAATGACAATCTAAAGTTACGCCTATTTAGGGTATTTTACCAATAATGCTTGTATCTGATTTTGGTTTATCCTATGCATGAAAAAGGGAAAGACTGATATAACCAGACCTTTCCCTTCGTTTCATCCGTGATTATCTGGAAGCTTGAATTACCCTGTAAAAGGCGTCTTTTGCGGTAAAATCACCTTCAAATAATAAAGGATAACTTTTTTCGCGTTTAAAGTTTGTCAGCCATGTGACATCATCTGTCAGCCCCCAGAAAGTAACGTTTGTTATATTGGCAGCTTTTGAACGATCCAGGCGTACCAGCATTTTCATTATATTATAATACATTTCTCCAAGAGCATTGTTGCTTTTTAACGAGTTGCTTGCATTATGGATATCCATTTCCGTAAGCTGAATCTCAATGTCCTTACCGATGGAAGCATATTTTTTGACAGCCGTTTCAATTGTTGCGACAGAGGGATTACCGATTGACGGGTAATGCGCCTGCATACCTATGCCGTCCAGATATCCTTTGTCGTACAGCGGTTTTGTCATGTTATAAATGATTTGTGACTTTGCCGGTTCAAAGGCATTGTAATCATTATAAAATAGTTTTACGTCCTCTGTCCTGTATTTATCGGCAAATTCAAATGCTTTTTCCACAAAGCTGCCGTTTCCGAAAATCTCATACCACCTACTGCCCTTATTCCGGTAGCCTTGTGAATCTTTGCTGTTATCTCCTGCGGCTTCGTTTACCACATCCCATGCATAAAGGATACCGGGATATTTCGTCTGGCAATACTGCATAACTTGTTTGATGTAGTTTTCCAGACGTTTCAGCATAATTTCCTTGGAAACCGGTTTGGAACTGTCAAAATTATTTTGGAAGAACCAATCGGGAGTCTGTGAGTGCCATACCAGACAATGTCCGCGCAGTTTCAAATTGTTTTTCTTTGCCAGATTAAAGATTTCATCCAGTTTCTTTGTATTAATCCCGACGGTGATATTATCCTTGCTCTTTTTGGATTTTGCCTGATCCAGAAGGGAGTTCGGCTTCATTTCATTTTCCATCGTGATACTGTTAAACTGACTTGTAATTAAACTTCTTGATTTCGGCTCGGTCAGCTGCCATGTATTTACGGCGGCACCGACACTAAAATCATTGCCGAATGCATTTTTCAGTTGTGCGGTAATCGGCGGTGCGGTAACGGTTATTTTGCAGACAGCCTTTTTCTTGCTCAAGGTTTTGGCGGTAATACGTACTGTTCCGACCCGGAGAGCTTTGACGATCCCCTTTTTCGATACGGTTGCAATTTCGTTATCGGAGGAAGACCATTTCACAATATCCGATTTTGCGGGACTGACCGCTGCTTTTAAGGCAAGCGTTTTGCGCTTTTCGACAGCGGCAGTTTGGATCTTCTTACCGGCAGGCGCTTTTATTGTTATTTTTTTGGCGCCTTTCAAAACAGTGACCCGGCAGGTTAAATTCGCCGTCCTCGCCCCCTGTTTTGCGTTGACTCGTATCACGGCTTTCCCCTTTTTTAATCCGGTTACTTTTCCTTTGGGGGATACGGAAGCAATTTTGGGTTTTTTGGAAACAAATTTCAAAACGGCTTTCTTCTTGTTCTTAAACTTAATTGTTACTTTTTTCCCGACTACGGTAGTCAATTTCTTATTTCTCAGCATAATTTTTTTGGCGGCACTTGCATCAAAATCCGCAGAGAACGGTGCGAGGACAGAGAACACCATTGTCAGGGACAGGATCAGTGCGGTAAATCTCCTTTTCATTCAATCAAACCTCCGTTATTGTAATGATAAATTGTGACATATGTATTATACCGCATAGGAAAGAAAATGTCCATTGAATTTATGACCCAAAGCTTATTGCAGCATATCCGTACACTTGTAGTTTAAAGGCGGATATGTTATAATCAAAAAAATGTTTATTCGTGACGGAACCAATTAAAAAGTTGATTGTGTTTAGTGAGGAGGAATTATTTTGGGGATGAATAAAAGAAAGGAAAGGAAAGTATGCCGGCAAATCTTACGGTATGTCACCGCATTCACGGGTATCTTATTTTTTGCAGGGTTTCTTCCGGCAGTATCGGAGGCGGCGGTGAAAGCACCGGTTTTTTCACAGGACAGCGGCATTTATGGTTATCCGTTTCAGCTTTCTGTCAGTGCGGATTCCGATTGTACGGTATATTATTCGGAGGATGGGAGCATTCCGGTTCCGGACGGCGGGGGAGAAAAGAAAAGCAGTCTGTTAATTTCCGTAAAGGACCGCAACGGGGAACCGAATGTCCTGTCGGCACAGAAAAATACAGAGAGGATGTATATGGCTCCGGGGGATCCGGAGGGGTATGAGGAGATTCCGTTCCTTTCGGCTTATGATGTGCCGAAGGCAACGGTAATACGTGCGGTTGCTGTCAATAACGGCACCGGTGAAAGAAGTAAGGTAATCACCAAAACATATTTTATCGGGAATGATTTAGAAAAATACGGTGACGTGCCGGTCATTTCACTGGTTACGGACCCGAAAAATTTAGTGGATGATGTAACCGGGATTTTGGTAACGGGACTTGGGACAAGATGGAGCAATTATAATTACAATCAAAGCGGAAGGGAGTGGGAGCGGGAAGCGGATATTGAATATTTCGACGAAAATAAAGAATTTGCGTTTCGGTCAGGAGTGGGCATCCGTGTCCAAGGCGGTTATAACAGACGAAAGGGACAAAAGAGTCTGAACGTATATTTCAGGGAAGAATACGGGATGAAGAATCTGAGCAATTACCGTCTGATTCCCGACGCATGCAGGGCGGACGGAACACCGGTTCAGAAATACAAAGGCTTTGTATTGAGAAACGGCGGGAATGACGGCGAGTATACGAAAATGCGTGATGCCTTTACGCAGAAGCTGCTTGCCGACCGGAACTTTACAACGCAGGCAGGAAGACCGTGTGTCGTTTATATCAACGGAGAATACTGGGGTTTTTATACGCTGATTGAGAAATACGGAACGGATTATCTCGAAGAGAAGTATGGTGTGAATGAGGATAATGTCATTATCATAAAGGTCGGTGAGCTGGATGAGGGTTTGCCGGAAGATATGAAGCTCTATGAGGATTACCGGAAATATGAAAACATTGATATGTCTGTCCCGGCAAATTATGAGGAGTTCTGTGAAGCCGCTGACATTCAAAGCTTTATTGATTATTTTGCCGCACAGACATTTATCAGCAATGAGGACTGGCCGAACAATAATTACCGGCTTTGGAGAACGAGAACCGCAGAACCAGGGAATCCGCACGGTGACGAAAAGTGGCGCTGGATGATGTATGACACCGAATTTGCAATGGGACTTTACAACAGCGGATATGTTTCAGACGGAATCAGCCGTTTATTGTATAATACTCCGTCAGCGGAGAATACGGTGATGTTTCGGAATTTAATGAAAAATCCGGAATTTTGCAGGCAGTTTGTAACAACTATGATGGATTTGTGCAATGTAAACTTCCGATATGAAACGGCCGTGCAAATGCTTTATGAGATGTCAGGTGTCTATGGGCTGCTGATTGAAGATTATTATACCCGGTTCGGCATCGGATGGAGAAATTTTGATTTGAAGATCGGCGAAGTGGACGGCTATTTCAGCAGTATCCATGACATGATGCAGAAGCAGTATTTACCGGGTCATTTTGCAGCATTGACGGGGATATCGTCAAGCAATCTGGCAGATGTTACATTGACCGCAAAATACAACAATGCGGTTTTACCGGGGGCATCCATAAAGCTCAATACCGTCACGCCCGATCTTTCGGCAGGAAAGTGGACCGGGCGGTATTATTCATCGCTGCCGGTTACCGTAACGGCAAATGTGCCGAAAGGGTATGAATTTGACGGATGGACCGTAACGGGAGGAACGGCAGAAGATCCTTCCGGACAGACAACAGAGGTTACGTTTCAAGGCAATACGGAAATTACCGCAAACTATAAAGTCAAAAAACTTCCCGATTATGTAATCATCAATCAGGTTTACGGAACGGGAGATGATACGAACGGTGCCGTTTCGCATGGTTTTATCGAGCTTTATAATCCGACGGGGGAGCCTATTCCTCTGGACGGATATTCGATTCAATATGCACCCGGCGAAGGGGCATGGCAAAAATACAACCTGGACGGGAAAGAGATGGAACCCAAACAGTCATTTTTAATCCGCTGTACCGGGGTAATCAATCAAACACCAAGATATACGGTTGCCGATGCGGATTTGGACTGGAACATCAAAATCAGTAACCGTGCTTTTGAAGTTGCGTTGGTATCCGATCAGGAAACGCTGCCGGACAGAGTGCTGACGGCACAGGACAAGGAACGGGTGATTGATTTGGTCGGCGCCCAAAATACAAGTTCCGACTCGAAACGTAATTTTGAAGGAACTCTTTTTACCGGGATATCGAAACAAAAATCGGTCTGCCGCAAATCATTTTTTGATAACGACAATAACGGCGCTGATTTTGTCGCCTATGACTATCGGGTTCCGGAGGACGGGGTTACCGACGGGATGTTAGGGCAAATCCGACCGAGATACAGCGGTGACGGCAAGTGGGGAGTTTTGCTTAATGCCAAACCTCCCGTCATAACAAAACAGATTTATGTTAAGAACGCAAAACGCGGAGGAACTGCCGTACTTGAAGTCGGAACAGAAGCAAATGAAAATATAATCCTGAGTTATCAGTGGTATCAATGCAGTACAAGGAACAGTGATGACGCAGAAAGCATTCTTCATGCCAACAGACCGGTTTATGAAGTTCCGACGGAAACCGCGGGAACCTTTTATTATTACTGCAAGGTTACGGCGACAGATCCGGAAGCAGTTGAAAACCAACAGGCAGTTTCCGACAGTGTCATAACGGAAGTGAATGTTGTTGATGAGAACGCCGGGAATCCGGCAGACCATGTCATTATCAATCAGGCATACGGAAGCGGGGATGACGGAGAATCAGCGGTATCACACGGTTTTGTGGAACTATATAACCCAACGGATCAGGATATTTCATTGAATGATTATACTCTCCAGTATGCCGCAGGAAAAAGCGGAAATACGCCGGACCGCCCGAATCAGTGGAAAGCTTTGGACTTAAAAGACCAAACGATAAAGGCACATCACTCGTTTTTGGTTTTGTGCGATCCGGGCGTAAAAGCGGCGGCACCGCGTTATACGATTGCAAAATATGACAAAAAATGGGATATCACAATCAGCAACCGGGCATTCCAGTTTGCCCTGGTAAAATCAAAATCTGTCCTCAGCCCGCAGATAACAAATGAAGAATATGAAAATACAGTGGATATGATGGGTGCCGTAAACGACCCTGCCGCAGGTGACAAGGTATATCATTTTGAAGGCTCATTCTGTCTTATCGGAATCTCCAAGCAAAAGAGCGCCCGCCGGAAATCCGTTGATGACAGGAATGAAACCGCCGGGGATTTTGAATCCCTGGATTACCGGAGCACAGGCATCAGTGACAGCCGGTTAGAAGAAGTATTCCCCCGTTACAGCGGTGACGGAGAATGGGGGATTGGTCCCGTTAAGCCGCCGGAGATTACGCCGGACCCGCCCGTAACGACGACAAAACCGCCGGAAACAACAAGACCGCCGGTACAGGAAACGGAAGAACCTGCCGATACGGCGCCGCCGGCATCACCGCCGTCTGATTTATCCCAAAGACGTTTTACCGTAACATTCCAATCCAATGGCGGCACGAAAATAAAAGCGGTTGCGGGGGTTTTCGGAAACAGCAGAATCAAGAAACCGAAAAATCCGGTGAAAAAAGGATACGTATTTGCCGGATGGTATCGTGAAGCAGGCTGCAAACATGCATGGAATTTTGGTAAGGATACGGTAAAAGGCAACACGACCCTTTATGCAAAATGGAAAGCAAAAACCATTACCCTTACCTTTCACGCCAATAAGGGGAAAATCGGGAAAAAGAGTAAAATCAAAAGTAAAGCGGTTTACGGGAAAAAGATAAAGACACCCCGGAAACCCAAGAGGAAAAGCTATAAGTTTAAAGGATGGTATACAAAGAAGAAAGGCGGTAAACGGATTACGAATAAATCTAAGGTACCGGTAAAGAACAAGGTATACTATGCTCATTGGAAATAAGAGGAATCGAAACGGCTGAGCGGGGATGTTCCCAAAGTGTGAATTTTCAGATCATACTTTGGGGACACTCTCTTTCAGTTTTTCCAATTCTTCATTTATCGTTTCATTCAGAATCTTCTTTCTTTTTTCATTCTTGGAGAGAACGGAAACCAGCAGCGGGGCAGTCAGTGTCAGTCCCGCAAGCACTTCTCCGCGGGAAACACTTGACCCGTCTACAGACGCCTTTTTCCCCTGTGCGACAGCCATAACCGAATCGGCGATGACAGAGCGGATTTTGGGGGGAATGGTTTCTACTTCATTGGAAACATCATCAATATACTTTGAAAACTCCCCCTGTTCTGTCTGCTCGGTAAAGGAGCCGTTGTCGTTCAGGTAATCATCCGGATAATGAAACTTTCCGATGTCCCATATATTGTGGATGAGTGAGTTTTTGAAATAGTATTCATGTTCATGAGGAATAATCGATACGCCCAAGGGATTGACATAATCATTGTCCGAATAAAAGCCGTACATTTTTTCGACAGCAGTTTTATAGCTTATTTCGCCGTGTCTTTTTTTAA
>DBDL01000151.1 GCA_002293545.1 Lachnoclostridium sp. UBA933
TATATTCTGTTATTACAACACGGATATGCAAATCCCCTGTATGCATTCCCATGGGTGTGTCTGAAAACTCATTCCTGTCATCTGAACACCCCACTTGCGGGATATCCATCTGACAAAAAGCAGTTTTCAGACACACCCTAATATAAAAATTGAGTTTTGAATCCTGATTTACTGTTTCTTCATGAAGCAATTATGAGTTTTGCTTATGCTGTTATTTTATCATATTTCGTTCAATTTCTCAATATAATTTGGTAAATTTGGTAGATTTAACATATATTTGTATATTTGTTTTGCTTATCTAAATAAAATCCCTATTAAAATGATATTCCTTCTATTTTTCAGTTTTCATATCATTCTTGTTTCATATATTTTTTCATATTTGGAAGATTCAACATCTGTTCTGTACTGATATGTATTCATACTTTCGTTAAAAAACTGGGTAGGATTTCCCTTTCAGATAATGAAAACCGCCCCGTAACATTACGATTAATTCCCATTCAGGATTTGTAAAAGCAAGCAAATAAGCATCTATGCTGCCAAGGGGTCTGCGCTTTCCCTGCCTTGTAAGAATTTTGTCATGAATTACGCAATCGGCAAATTATATACAGCCGAGAAAGTATCTCTGTTTGAGCAACGCATAAGCGTTGCGAGTTTGGATACTTTCCCGGCACGCCTTGTATATGATTTACCGATTGCATAATTCATAAAAATTCCTACCCGGCAGGGAAAGCGCAGACCCCTTGGCAGCATAGATGCTTATTGGACTTAGCAGCATAGAATCTTATTGAACCCTTTCAAACCCTCACCCTTTCAACTTAGGTTTAAACACCAAACTCGCCAAATACCCCAGAATCAACGCCGCCGCAATCCCCACGGCTGTTCTTTCCAACCCCCCGTAAAACAACCCGATGAATCCCTTTGTATCGACAGCCTTTCTTACGCCCTCAAACAAAAGATGTCCGAATCCGATCAGCGGTACCGTTGCCCCTGCCTTTGCCCAATCGGCAAAACGTTCATAAAGCCCCAATATGCTTAAAATAGCTCCGGTACAAACCAAACCCACCATAATTCTGCCGGGAAGTAATTTGGTGTGATCCATGATAACTTGCACAACAGCACATATCGCACCTCCGATGACAAAGGAAATAAGGTAATCCATAGAATAAACTCCTTTCTGCATAAAATGCCATTCATTCGCTGTGACAGCAATTGGTATGGTATGCTGTCTTAATATGACACACTTTCTTCTGCCTGCATCATAACCGCATGAGCAATACCCGGTACGGAATTCCCCTGATGAAAGCTGACTTTTGAAAGAAGTGCTCCGGTTGGAACAAATAAAACTCTTTTCCATGTACCCTTTCGCATCTTATTTAAAATATATCCGCACAATGTGATGGCACAGCATCCGCATCCGCTCCCTCCGGCATTGGTTTCCTGTATATCGTTATGGTAGATTTCTGTTCCGCAGTCCATCTGCCGTCCGGATATATCGTATCCGAACCCTTTCATCATATCCGCCAATATCTGCTGCCCGATGATTCCTAAATCACCGGTGATTATTTTATCATAATAATCCGGTCCGATTCCAAAATCCTTGAAGTTGGATAAAATAGCACCGCAGGCTGCGGGAGCCATACAAGCACCCATGTTCATAGAATCTTTAATACCGTAATCGGTAATCGTTCCGGTGGTAATCCCGACAATTCTTACATAGGAAGTTTCCTTGCGCACCCATTTCCCTTTACTGCTCGCCAACACCACTGCTCCGCTCCCTGTCACAGTCCATGAGGAAGAAAGAGGGTGTTGGTTTCCGTATGCCAACGGAAAACGGAATTCCTTCTCCGCACTTGCAAAGTGACTGGAGGTAAGTGCAATAATGTAATCGGAATAACCGCCGTCAACAAGCATAGACGCAATCGCCATGGATTCTCCCATTGTAGAACATGCTCCGTAAACGCCGAACATGGGAATATTCAAATTCATAATTCCGAAAGAAGTGGCAATTAACTGACCCAGTAAATCACCGGCTATCAGATACCGTATATCCTGTGGTTCCAATCCCGCTTTCTTAATTGCGATATCTGCGGAAATATGCTGCATCCTGCTTTCAGCTTCCTCCCATGATTTTGCTCCGAACATCGGATCTGTTTCAATCATATCATAGTATCTTCCAAAGGCACCGTTTCCTTCTTTTTCCCCGGCAACACTTGAGTTCCCGATAATATACGGCGGATCCTCAAAAACGGCACTTCTCATCCCTATTTGTTTTCCTCGTTCTGTCATCTGTGTTTCTCCCGTCTGAATTTGGTTTTCCGCTGACTTTGTATAAACAATTCTGTATGGTAATGTATTAATTCTGTAAAGATTTTTATTATAGGATTTTGTTGATTTTGTATCGTTACGAATATAAGATTTTTGCAGGAATTTCCATTATAAAATGCCGCTGATTCTGCATAACCAATAAATAAGTCCCAGTAACCAACTGCTGAATAAACCGTACAATATAACCGGACCCGCAATTGTGAAAATCTGACTCCCTACGCCGAAAACCTGTCCTTCTTTCTTGAATTCAATCGCTGCCGAAGCAATGGAATTTGCAAAACCGGTAATGGGGACTAAGGTACCCGCACCGCAAAACTCCGCAAGTTTCGGGTAAAGATTAAAACCTGTCAGCAATACGCTGATCAGTATTAAGGTTACAGTATTGTAAAGTGCCGCGGTTTCTTTATCAAATCCCAGACTCATATACCATGTATGAATCGCCTGACCCAGCACACAAATCAGCCCGCCGACAATGAAAGCCTTGCATAGATTCCACAGCCAGCTTTTTTTCGGGGTGTTTTCTTTTACATATTGATTGTATTTTTCATCACGCTTCACACTGTCGGTTTCCGAAATCACCTGACCGATATCCATTTTATCTTTTTCCATTTCTTCCTCCTGTCCCGTATCCTTTGCCGTCCCGCATTTTCCTCTGTCCTGCATTCTCCGCTGTCCTGTATCCTTTGCCGTCCCGCTTATTCTATTATCAACTATGTTTTATTATGAATGGATTAATAAAAGAACTGGAATAATGTACCCAGCAATTTCCCGACCGCAATACTTAAAACGATATATGCCAGTCCGCCGTTAAGCTTAATCCGCATTGTGAAAACGGGTATTACCCGCAGCACCTCCACCAGTGCCATTGCCAGACATCCTACAAAAATACCCGCAAACAGTCCGTAAAGACATAATCCGATTACCCCGGCAGGTATATTCATCGAAAAAACTATAATAATATTTCCTAAGGTCCCTCCTAAAATAATGGCATTTTCATATTTTTTGATATGGACTGCCGTATCGGTTCTTGCCGCCATCCGGGGAACGATTGTCAGCATTGTGATAAATGCAAAGACGCCGGCTGCTACAATCGCGCCTGCGGATAATCCAATAACGGCAAGCACAAAATACTTAATTAGCATCAATGGCGGTACCCTCCCTGGATTCATTCTTGATCATGGCTTTATTGATTTCTTCTTCGTAGGCACGCATTTCAACCTGAATCGGTGTCGGATCATTTTTCGCTTCTTTTCTTCTGAAATGATTGTAAAATACAATAATACCAATCGGCAGCCCCATTGCATAAGCAAACTCAAGAATCGTGCCGCCCTCACTTTCCTTTCCCATAATCAATTGATATATCTTGTCAAATACTGTTGCCACGCTGACATCTTCATTAAATGTCATAATCGTAAACGCCGCGCCGAAAAATGAAACCAAACACACAAATATTACTTTGAAATATTCTTTCCCCTTACTGATCCGGGAACCGTTACGATACTCTACGACAAAATCACATTCACCGATATTTTCTATTTCTGCCTCCGGAGCCGCCCGGTGTATTGCCTCATATACTTTGAGTATGGAAAACACCGATTTCTTTTTATTGTCATTGCTTAGTTTATAAAATGCCTCTTTATCAAGCTGCTTAATCAGACTTTTATTTGACGAGTACAGCTTAGCGACATCTTTTAACACAATATTTTTTTTGTATACGATTACATTCTGTTCTGCTTTTACATAAACGATATCTTTCATATGACCCTCCATGAGTCTTTTTTCGTAAACGGACAGGCAAGGACTTTCCTAATGAAATAAAAAGGCATGACGATTTCATGCCTTTTAGTAATTTCCAAAATCACTTTTTTTATACGATTTATGATAACTTTTCTCTCATTTGCAGCAATATTTTTTTTTCTAAACGCGATACCTGAACTTGTGATATCCCCAGCTTCTTTGCAATATCCGTCTGTGTTTTTTCTTGAAAGTAACGCATATATATGAGCTTTCGCCCCGTATCGTCCAAAGCCTCCATCACCTTGCGGATCGCCAGCCGGTCTACGAGCTCCCCCTGCTTATCCCCACGCTCCTCAATCTTATCCATAAGAAAAATGGGACTTCCATCTCCCTGATAGATGGTTTTATTGAGCGACTCAACCTCGCTTACCGCGTCCAGCGCCATCAAAACATTTTCGGCAGGAACACTGATTTCTTCTGAAATCTCATTGATTGTAGGCGTCCTGCCAAGTGCCGCCGCCAATTGATCGGTTGCCGCTTTTGCTTTTAGTGCCACATCTTTTAAAGATCGGCTTACTTTTATCATGCCGTCATCCCGAAAAAAACGTTTGATTTCTCCGGTGATCATCGGAACGGCATAGGTCGAAAATTTTACGTCATAATGAAAATCAAATTTATCAATTGCTTTCATCAAACCGATTGCCCCAATTTGACAAAGATCCTCTGTTTCATGTCCTCTGTTTGCAAAACGCTTTACAATACTGTATACAAGTCTTATATTATCATTAACCAGTTGTTCTCTCGCCTCTTTATCCCCTTCCTGTGCCAATTGAATTAATTCCATGGTATCCATGCAGCTTTTCCCTTTCCGGACATTCGTCTAAAACAATCAACACGATTGCTAAGCGCTATAAATTGTCTTTACCATCTTGACCTTTGTCCCTTTTCCGGGCGACGAAATCACATCCAGCTCATCCATAAAAGCTTCCATAAAGGCAAATCCCATTCCCGACCTTTCCCATTCCGGTTTTGAGGTAAAAAGCGGCTCCATTGCCTTTTCAATATTTTCAATTCCCACTCCCTGGTCGGATACCTCAATATGTAAATGATTATCTCTGATTTTGCACTCCATCTTTATTTTACCGTCATCCTTATTGTTGTATCCGTGAATGATTGCATTGGTTACTGCTTCGGATACCGCTGTTTTGACATCGGCAATTTCCTCAAGCGTCGGATCCAGACAGGTCATAAATGCCATGACAACCATACGTGCAAATCCTTCATTTTCCGAAATACTGTTAAATGTTATACTAAATTCCTTGTGTTTACGCAATCTTATCGCTCCTTCCAAGAGGCATATTTCACCTCGGTTCCATTTATTTTAAACTCTCTAAAGCACTTTCCAATGTCGGATATTTGGGGATCAATTGATATACCCCGGACATTGAAAAGATACGGTCAATTCTTCTCTCAATACAGGAAACCGCAACCTTTCCTCCAAAAAACCGCACTTTCCGGTAGCGTCCCATAATCATTCCGATACCGGAGCTATCCATAAAACCAACTCCCTTAAAATCAAAAATAATATTGTGAATGCTTCCGCAATCAATTTTATCATCTATTTCCTTCCGGATTTCTCCTGCCAGATGATGATCCACTTCCTTTTCCAAAAACAAAATCATCGTCGTGCCTTTCTGTTCTGATCGATATCCTTTCATATTCCCTCCTTTCATGACTCCATACAGGCTCATTTTATAGAAAAAACCTACAACAGACTCTTTGTTTCATCATCTGTCGTAGGTTTATCATTCACTTTAAATTTTCAGTTACCATCATCTGTAAAATACCCGAATCCGGTATCGGGAAAACGGCACACCGGGAATTAATCTGTCGGCTCTGGTGTATCCGATGCTTTCGGGGAAGCAGATGGTTTCATGGTAGCATTCGGATCGTCATCTGCGTAATCCGCTATCTGGTCCTCACTGACGCCAAGCTCACGCAGCCTGCTTTTTGCTTCGGCTGCACGCGATGTCGTATCATCCACTGCCAACACCTTTCCATAATAATATTTTGCCAGTTTCTTTTTATTCTGCTGATGATACGTTCTCCCCATAAAATACAAGACATCCTGATTGAGCGGATCTGCGGATAATGCCGCCTCAAAATCCTTTAAAGCCCCTTCATAATCCCTTTGGTTATACTTGGTGTTCCCCGACTCAAATATCGCTTGAATATCTTCTTCGGTCAAATCCTTTGAAATTAACTTATACAATGACTTTGCGTCTTTATTCTTGAAGTCTGACGCTTTATATCCGATAACACATGTGGTTGCTTCCACAAGTTTATTATCTATATAAAGTCCGACTCCTTTTAATAATTGCTCATAAGCAGTCAATACTTCTTCATCCTCACTGCTTTTTTCCGCATCTTTATTCATCTGTTTGATGTCTGCCTCTAAATCACTGACTTTTTTGTTGGCATCCGCAAGCTCTGTTTCTCTCTGCGTCAATTCCTTTTGTATCATATCCGCATCTCCGGCGGTATGATCCATACGGCTTTCCAGTGTCGGACGAATCAAAAACAGCGTAACCAAAACACCCATTACGATTCCAATCATTACATTGACGAAAGGTACCCATAGACGTTTTTCTTCCTGATAAGACCCTACCGGCGTCACATTTTCAAGAGAGTTCTTCGTCGGTTTCTCGGCTGCCGCCGGCTGTTTCTTTTGTTTTTCCACCGGTCTGACAAACTCCCCGACCTCCATCATATAACGCAGTGTCGTTGTATTGCTGTAGTCAATCGTTCTGGCTTGTCTTAAACATTTGTGTGCTTTTTGATACTCCTTCGTTTTGATATACAACAGCGCCAATAATTGCTGGGCACGTACAAACTTGGGGTTTAAGGTAACCACCTTCTTAAGCTGTATAATTGCCAGATCATCATTTCCGGTCTTGGCGGAATTCAATGCGGCATTGTATTTTTTGATTGTCTGACCAATCAATTCTAATCCGGTAGGATTCTTCTGGATCATATTGATATAACGATCCGCATCATTTGCCCCCTGCTGTAAATACTTGGAAATCACCCACTCGCTGAGTGCGCTGGCGGTTTCCCCCATTTCGTTTAAAACCAAACCAAGCAGATTCCTGGCATTGGTGTTATGCTTATTAAATTCTAAACTTCTGCGAAGCGTTGCAATCGCTCCGGACAGATTTCTTACGATCGCCTGCTCTAAACCAATATTATAATATGCATTGGAAATTCTGCATAAATGCCTGACTACCGATAAATCTTGTCCACATATATTGCAACGGTTTAAATTATCTTTTACAATTCCATCACATCTCGGACACTTCATCTATACATTCCCCTTTGTTTCAGTTATCAGTTCTTTCACAATATCGGTAACATCTGTCAATGTATTTTTATTTACAACTTCCTCTACCTGCTCCACATCTACACTGGGTTGGAATTTTTCTAACTCTTCCTCAAAATTAATCATCTGTGCCTCTCCTCCTCTTTTTTGATATATATAGTTGATCATTATTGTCTGATGTACTGCTTTAACGGCAATGCAAATTATTATTGCCTGTATATCTAATAATAAACACTTTTTTCATAAAATGCAAGTAGGAATACATCGCAATTTACGACTTTTTTCAATTTTCCTAATGAAGCGGCACAGGGGGATGGTTTGAGATATGGAACGTGCGTTGTATTTTCTTCACTTTTATTCTTTGGTATTTAATATATTGACCGAGCATAGTAATAGAAAGAAGCATATATGTATTTCCGGGGAAATGAACTTTTATAAACTCTATCATATCTATGTAAGGAGCGAATCGGCATGGCCAACATAATGGTAACTGAGGTATGCAATCTTCACTGTCCCTACTGTTTTGCCGGGGAATTTGTAAACAAAACGCCAAAGGAGATGACGCTTGATGACTTTCGCACGGCACTTGATTTTGTGCTGGGCGACGGAACGAAGAATCAAGTCGGTATTATTGGCGGAGAGCCAACGCTTTATACGTACATAAACGAAGCAATGCACATCGTGATGAACGACCGGCGGTCATTTTATGCCGTACTCTTTACAAATGCCGTGCCGCTTGAGAGGCTTGATCCGGAAATACTCAGGAACCCGAAACTCCATATGCTTGTAAATTGCAATTCTCCTATAGATATGGGAGAAACCGCTTTTGAAAAAATGCGGCATAATCTGCTGTGCTTTAAAAATGAGTACGGGGGCGGGAACCGCTTTCATCTCAGTGTCAATATCTACAAGCCGGACTTCGACTATTCCTATCTGTTCCCTCTTTTGGACGATTTTTCTTTTAACATGATACGTATCTCTATCTCCGTGCCTCAGAAAGGCAATCTAAACGGAAAAATGCCGCTTGAATACTTTAAGGAAATGAAGCCCGTCACAATCCGCCTGATTAAGGATATGCTGCACCGCGGCGTTGTGCCGCAGTTTGACTGCAACTTTATCCCTCCGTGTGTGTTCACGTCCGACGAGAGAGAAGAACTTTTAAATACGAAAAGCAAGATGCAAAAATCTTTTGATAAGGGGCATCTCCCTTGGTATTGGGAGCAAGCCATATTCTGCGAACGATATAACTGCTCACCTGTCATAGATATTCTTCCTGACTTGCGCACAATACGGTGCTTCGGTCTTTCAGAATACACCAAACAGAACATAAACGATTTCAGCAGCATTAGTGAGTTAAGGCGGCACTATGAATTTACCGTAGACAGACCTGCGTCCGAGATATGGACTGATGATGCCTGTTCCGGCTGTCACCGCCGCCAAAACGTAAAATGCAGCGGCGGCTGTCTGTTATTCAAAGCGGATCGTATCGCGATCCGGTAAATCACAAATACATGCCGGTCAGGAAAATCTTTTCAACTGCTGCCTGAGCTGTTCCATCATTTTCTCATACTTCTCAAGCTTCTGCTTTTCTTCTTCCAGTTTCGCCGCCGGCGCCTTACTTACAAAATTAGGATTGTTAAGCATGGCATGAGAACGCTTTAACTCATTTTGCAGCTTTTCTTCTTCTTTTTTAAGCCGGGCAATTTCCTTTTCCGCATCTATCAGATCGGCAAACGGAATAAATATCGTACCGCCGGAAAAGATGACGGATACGGCATCCTGTTCTATCCCGGATTTATCGTTCCTGACAACCACTTCACTTGCCGATGCAAGAGCAGCAAAGAATACTTTACTGCGGGTAAAGACGCCTTGTATCTTTTCATCCTCGGAAATGATGAAGGTCTTTGCCTTTTTCGTCCGCGGAACATTCATTTCAGCGCGCAAGTTCCGGATTCCTTTTACCGCTTCTTTTATCAGTTCAACGGATTGTTCTTCCTTTTCAAAATCCCACAATTCATTTCCGTTTTCATCTTTCAGGGGAACCGGCCAATCGGAAATCATAATGGATGGTTTTTCTTTCCCCTCATTGATATCGGACTTCATGAGCGTACAATATATTTCTTCGGTGACAAACGGCATAAATGGATGAAGAAGCTTCAGGGCATTGAGCAGGACAGTTTTCAGCGTATGTAACGCCGCCGCTTTTGTTTCGTCGGTTTCCGCATACAAACGCGGTTTCACCATTTCGATATACCAATCACAAAATTCTTCCCATATGAAATCATTGATTTTCTGTACGGCAATTCCCAACTCATAGGATTCCATATTCTTTGTTACTTCTTTTATCAGACGATTCATTCTCGATAAAATCCATTGATCCGCTTCCATTACGGAATTTCCGGTTTTCGGATTAAAACTGCCGTCCGCACTTATGCCGGACTGCGTCAGGTTCATCATGATAAAACGGGAAGCATTCCATACTTTGTTGGCAAAATTCCGGCTTGCTTCTACCCGTTCCCAATAAAAGCGCATATCATTTCCGGGAGAATTTCCGGTGATCAGAGTAAAACGGAGAGCATCCGCTCCGTATTTTTCGATCACTTCAAGCGGGTCAATTCCATTCCCCAATGACTTGCTCATTTTCCTGCCCTGTGAATCCCGTACCAGACCGTGAAGCAATACGGTATGAAACGGCCGCCTGCCCATCTGCTCATATCCGGCAAACATCATACGGATGACCCAGAAGAATATAATATCATAACCTGTTACAAGTACATCGGTCGGATAAAAATAATCCAGCTCCTTTGTCTTTTCGGGCCAGCCAAGCGTCGAAAACGGCCAGAGTGCCGAACTGAACCAGGTATCCAAAGTATCTTCCTCTTGCATAAGATGCGTATCACCACATTGGGGACATTTCTCCGGTGCGGTTTTCGCAACGGTTATTTCCCCGCACTTGGCACAGATGTAAGCGGGAATACGGTGTCCCCACCACAATTGCCTTGAAATACACCAGTCCCTTATATTATCTGTCCAATTAAAAAACAATTTTTCCATGCGTTTGGGATACAGCTTGATATCACCGTTTCTAACCGCCTCGGCAGCAGGGCGGATCAGCCGGTCCATTTTCACAAACCATTGCGGTTTGATTAACGGTTCGATTGTCGTATGACAGCGGTCATGCATACCGACGTTATGGGAATGCGGTTCCGTTTTTACAAGGAGCTTCAAAGCTTCCAAATCGGCTATGATTGCTTTTCTTGCCTCATAACGGTTCATTCCCTCATATTTCCCGCCGACAGCGCCTATTGTGGCATCATCATTCATGATATTGATTTCCGGTAAATCATGACGTTTCCCTACTTCAAAATCATTCGGGTCATGCGCGGGCGTTATTTTAACAACTCCGGTTCCGAATTCTTTGTCAACATATTCATCCGCTATAATAGGAATTTCCCGCTCCGTCAACGGAAGAAGCACTGTTTTCCCAACCAGTGACCGATACCGCTCATCCGCCGGATGAACGGCGACCGCCGTATCTCCCAGCATGGTTTCCGGTCTGGTCGTAGCGATTTCAACAAACCGGTCAGTACCGGCGATGGGGTACTTGATATGCCAAAAATGCCCGTCCTGTTCTTCATGGGTTACTTCCGCATCAGATATGGATGTCCGGCAGACCGGACACCAGTTAATGATACGGGACCCTTTATAGATATAGCCTTTCTCGTATAAATCCGTAAAAAACTCCAATACCGCGTCCGAACATCCCTCGTCCATCGTGAAACGCTCTCTGTCCCAGTCACAGGAGGAACCCATCTTTTTCAGCTGCTTAATAATGCGGCTGCCGTATTCGTCCCTCCATTGCCATGCGCGCTCCAAAAATTTCTCGCGTCCGAGTGCTTTCGGGTCAATTCCTTCGGCTTTCAACTGCTCAATGATTTTCATTTCCGTAGCAATACTTGCATGATCGGTTCCGGGCTGCCATAAGGTATTGTAGCCCTGCATCCGCTTAAACCGTATTAGAATATCCTGCATCGTATTATCCAACGCATGTCCCATATGAAGCTGTCCGGTTATATTGGGCGGCGGGATTACTATCGTAAACGGCTTTTTGGACTCATCCGCTTCCGCATGGAAATATTTCTCGTCCATCCATTTTTGATAATGCCGTTCCTCAATATCCGACGGATCGTAGTTTTTCTCCAGTTCTCTTATCATCATTTGAATTTCACTTCTCCCGACTCAATATCATAATAGGCACCGATTGTTTTTGCACCCATCTCTTTCACGATTTCATTTTCTTGGATTTTCTTAACGACACTGTCAATATTCGAGTGGATTGCTTCGTCAACATCACCGCACCCCGATATTTCCGGTGTAATTTCATCTATAATCGTTTTCAAATTACTTGGGTACTCACCGCCCTGAAACGCTCCGGTCACAGCTCCGCAGCAGCTATGCCCGACGACGACAACCAACGGTGACTTTAAATGCTCCACCGCATATTCAATGGAACCTAACGCAGTGGAATCCGCAATGTTGCCGGCATTCCGAATGACAAAAATATCTCCGAGCTTATGATCGAAAAATATTTCCGGAGAAACACGGGAATCCGAACAAGTCACAATAATCGCAAACGGTTTTTGCCCGCTCTTTAATTCCGCCCTGTCTTCCGCATTGGTATTCCTTGCAATTGTTTTTTCCTCCAGATATCGTTTATTCCCGTCTTTCAGATACTGTAACGCCGTTTTCCAGTCACTGACCAACTCACCGGGATTATGCACATTTACTGTTACGTTTTCATTATTTATCACTTTGCTCATTGTTTATCATCCTTTCAAAATAAATATTTGCTTTTTATTATATCACATCCAACTGATTCCGCAATACTAAGTTCTGCGGGATTGATTTCTGATAAAAAACAAAATAACAAAAACCGGAAAACACGGGTCTGAAAGCCAAACATCAACCCCATACTTTCCGGTTTATTATATTACAAGTCCTTCACTGACAAATCAGCTCATATCTACTTTAAACTTGCTGATCAGTTCATTCAAATTCTCTGACTGTGCAAACAGTTCTTCACTTGTTGCCGAACTTTCCTCCGCAATTGCCGAGCTGTCCTCGGTTGCCTGTGCAATCTGGTCAATTGCCCTGGTAATTTCGGTCATCGAAGAAGCCTGACCCTGCAATGATTTGCCGCTTTCATTCACTGCGGTAACAATTCCCGTAATGCTTTCCAATACTTGATTTAAGAATTCTGACGTTTCCGCTACTACTTCATTTCCCTTTTGGATTTCATCAATGGATACCTTAATCAAATCCCTTGTATTGTTGGCTGCTTCCGCACTCTCGGTCGCTAATTTGCCGATTTCGTTCGCAACAACCGCAAATCCTTTTCCTGCTTCTCCTGCTCTTGCCGCTTCAATCGAAGCATTCAGTGATAATAAATTCGTCTGAGAAGCGATTTCTTCAATACTTCCGATAATCATTTCGATTTGGCTTGATGTACTGCTGATATTTTCCATAGCAGCCACTACTTTTTCCATCCGTTCCTGACTCATCTTAGCATCATTTCCGACTTTTTGTACATCTTTACCGACTTCAACCGCCGTATCCGCATCCTTTAAAACACTGCTTGATACTTCATTCACAGTAGCCGTAAGTTCTTCGACCGAGCTTGCCTGATTGGTTGCACCCTCTGCCAAGCCCTGTGCGCCTTCCGACATGTTCTGCGCACCTTCCTGAACCTGAACCGAGGCTTCTTTGATTTGAGCCATCGTACTGTTAAGGTTCGTCTTAATCAATCGCAGCGCTTTCAAAATCAATTGGAACTCTCCGATATAGGAGCTTTCATTTTTGGTCAAATGCACCAGATTCCCGCTTCCGATTTCTTCTAAGTAGTTCTCAATATCCGGAATAATGATCTTGAATAAATTGATTAATTTACCCAGACTGCCCGCCAGCATACCGAACTCATCCTTTGATTCATATGTAATCTCAACATCCAAATTACCGGTTGACATTTTTTCCGCCGCTTCCCTTAGTTCTTCCATCGGAGGAACCATCATGCGGGTGAGTAAACGTGCAAAGAATATTGTCATCAGTAAACTAAGTGCGGCTATAACAGCTACTGCAATAATCAAACCGATACCGAGCATGTTTGAAGTTTCATAGGCATTTTCTGCCTGCTCATCCTGATAATCCCCCATTTCAATCAATGCATCCAAAAGGGGCTGTACGTTCGGCATATAATCTTCATAATATGCCCTTAACGCTTCTTCCTGATCCGATGCCTCCAATGCGTCCATCACCTTTTTTCTTCCCGGTGCAACCGCATCGGATGCCGTCTGTATTCTGTCCAATAATTCTGCCGCACTGGAATTTTCCTTTAAGAAATCCCGCTGAACACCTTGATTTTCCATATCTTCATTGGCTGTTTCCAGATAACTGCTGATGTTCACCTTATTATCTGTCGTTGCCGCCATCAAAAGATTTCTCAGTGTTGACTGCACGTCACGCCGGTATATCAAAGCTGCCTCAACGTTCCTGTACGGTGTTTCATAAAAATACGTCATCTCCGAATTAAGTATCAAAACCCCAATAACCGAAACGGCTACTGAAATTAAAAAACTTACAATGATAATGATAAATGCCCTGTTCAATTTCTGTCCGATTTTTAAATTCTTAAACATTTTGCTCATTTCCTGCATCTTCCTCCTGTGTTATATTTGTATTTATCACACTTAAAACGATACAAATTATATCAACGATTTATATCGTACTTGTGTATCTATTCTAACTCATTTTGGCTTTTTTGTCAATAAAAAATCGTATTCTTTGCCTTTTTTCATTGAGGTGATGCCGTACTTCAACCATTTCTCGCGGGTCTGCCAGTGCTTCTGCCTGAAAGTACCATATTTCACAATCTTTTACTCCCAGTTTTTCCATTTCCCGTATCAGTGCGTCGTGGTATTCTTCCAGCAGCCTTGTGCTTTCATACTGCATTGCCATTTCTTTTTTCATTTGCTTGTATTGATCACAGACATACTCCAATTCCATACTGTTTCGTACGTCATACTTACCACATAAATAATCAATCAGCTTAACGGAATTTACATATTTAATCTTCGTCCGGTTAATCAGCAGTACCGCACGCTCCCGTTTTTTATTTGTTATGGCGGTAAACCTCCGGTTTCTATAAACCTCATACAATATAAACGAACAAATCAGCAGACCGAATGCAATCACACCCAGAAACGGCTTCGTTATGTCAATATCATAGAGCCTTTCTAAGGTAAAAAGAAATAGAATCAGTGCTGCCAAAATAATCATCATACTTTTTGCCAGTGTTCTCAAGGTTTTTTGCTTGGCAACCGTATCTTTCTGCTTTCGCTGAAGGGATTTCTTTTCCATATTTAATCTGCTCAGGTCACTTTTCACATCCGCGAGAAAGGCTTCTTCCTTTTTCAATGAATCCCTATCCTTTTCTATCGTATCTTCATGCGCTTCCAGCGCATTTTTCTGGCGGTCCGTGATTTTGTACTTCTGTTTCTGCAAGCGGTTTCTCTCTTTGAATAAATCATAAATCCCTCTTGCTATGTCTGTTACCAGTTGTCTGTCCTCCTCAGGAGCCATATCAATCAACTGGATATCCTTCAAGTAAGATGTGACCTTCCCGTATTCATGCTTTAAGGATTCCAAGGTCATATCTTCCAAATTGTTCTGAAAGGATTTTTCGTCCTCCGCAGCACCCTTTTGCCTGCTTGCTGATAACCCCGCTTCTTCTAACGGGTCCCCGCTGCTTTCCTGATTGTCTTCCATAAAACCAACTTGTTCCGATATCTTTTTTTTCTTAAAGGGCCACATACTATACAAATGCCTTTCTTAACTTATCTTTGCTTATCGTTTCAAAATCTTCACTGACAGGAGAGGAAGCTCCTGCATTTTCTGCCAACTTAACATCCCGGATCATTTTTTTGCAGTCCTCCGGTAAAAATCCCATTGCCATAGCTTCTGCCTCAAATGTCTTTTTATCCTCTTCAATTAAAAGCACATACAAATAATGTCTTGCCGATTCTTTATTATGATTCCTGATATATGCTTCTTTAAAATAATCGGAAGACTCACGGAATGAGGATACATAGAAAAGGGATATCGCCAGATTATGAAGAATATCTCCGTATTCCTCCGTTGAAAAATTAACGGCAAAGCTGCTTTTCAACAGCTTCTTATACAGCACGGAGGCTTTTCCGTATCTCCCGTATTTCAAATAGTTATCCGATTTAATTTTCATTCGGGTATGATACGGAAGATTTATAATATTGTCCAGTATCTTTGTAACCGAACGGATTTCCTTTTCCCGGTAATAATCAGAAGCGCACAATACGGTCACTACGATATCTTTCAAATCCGGTGTTTCGGTTTCCAGCAGCTTTTCGCATTTATTTGCCAACAACGGATGTTTGATTTCATCCCGCACCCATGCAACCAGCTCCGGTGTAAAAAATTCTTCTGTTACCGCATAGATATTTTGATAAATATAATAACACAATTCCTCCAGTGAATAAAGCAATGTGTCCGAATAAGGTACATTATACGGCAGATCCGCCGTTTTCCCCGTGCATAAAATAAACATGCCGTGTCCTCCGCAAAACAAATCTTCCCAGAAAGATCCGTATTATTTCGTCGTAATAATCTTTTCCCAAACCCGGTTGGAAGAAGGTTTAAAATTACCAAACCCCTTATCCTTGATTGTAACAATGCATGTTTTCATATCCGAAAACCGGATTCTTACACCGATTCTTGCCATCCGCTCCGTTCTTCCGTGTATTCCGTCCAATGTTATCATATGCTCTTTCGTTTCTCTCCGCAGTACATGCGTTACTTTCACGGTCAGTTCTTCTTCTCCGTCCGGAATCAGGTCAAACTCCCGCTCCGCCTGATACCATGGTGTTCCCGCTTTCACAAGATAAATCTCTTTCATTCCGGCATCTGCATAGACATTCGTTGTTATATGTACCTGTATTCTTTCGTCATCCAGATATACAAATTCTTCGGCGGTTCCCCGTTCCGACAATTCCCTTGCCGCATAACAGGCACCGCTTACATATAAATTTTTTCCGACAAATACCCGTCTGCCGGTACAAAGCTTTTGAAATACTTTTGCCGCCCAATCTCCGTCAAAACCGCTTCCGGTCATGTACAATGCGGAAATCATCTGCCTGTGGATCGCACTCCTTACCAAATTTTCAAATACAGCTCCTTTGTCTATTTTCCCGTCCTCTTCATCTTCACATATTTCCATTGATTCCGTATAATCCCGTTTTTTTATGCCAATCAAAATCGGACTGCGCCGCCGCTCGATATTCATTTGATAATAGAATAACCCTTTTTCATCATATTCAAACATTCCGACATCACTGATCCAGACATCCTTTTCCTGACACAATGTAAAATATAAATAACTCTGCTTATGGTCGATTACGGCAACGCGGTCTTTTCCGATTCCGATTTTCTCCAGCGCATCGAAGATAACACGGACGAATTCACGCTCTCCTTCTTCGACCGTAATCACAAGCTGCAAAATTGTTTCACCCGGATACTCTTTTCTTACCGCAGAAAGTGTTTTGCGAAAAAAATAGGAAAGCAAATCAACCTCATTCATCTTTTTATCCTGATAAAAAATAGGTTCCCCTCTTCGGACAGACGAAAGAAATCCTGTTATTTTCTCTGTACCGGACGGTATGGTTATGGCTGTTTCCAAAAAGGCATCCGCACTCTCATCCCCTGCTCCGATAATAACCGGTTCTCTTTTTTTCTCATCATAAACAGCAATCTGTGTTCGTTCATCACATAAATCATATCCTACCAAAAGACTTCTTTCCATAGTATCTCCTAATTATGCACGCGTTTTTGCATTACAACGGCTTGAATAATTTTTTTGCCAGTGTTTCATATGTTTTATACTGACGGCATGCTTCTTCATACCCATCCCGGCTGCCTGCTTTCCGGCAGGCGGACATTTGATTGACAACCGTGAAAAAACTTCTTCCCTGCGGGCTGTTTTCCAGTTTCATCGGCAGGGGTTCCGTACTTTTTCCGGTTTCTTCTTCGATCACCTGATAGGTAAAGGTTTCCCCTTCAAATACCATTACTTCCTTTACAAAGATACCGGCATAGATATTACGCATCCCTTCTGTTGTCACATTACCTCTTTCATCTGTTGTTTTCACATTGACGGCGTATTTGGTATCGGAAAAATGCTGGACCACATACATGCTTTGCAATTCATACGGCAGCTCTATTTTACCGGAAAACCGCTGCATAAACCGCATGACAATCCCTTCCTTTACCAGACGGCTGATATGGTAATCCGCAAGCTTATATTGTTCTTCGGTTAAACTTGTGCGTTCACTGTAGTATTTTATCAGTGCCAATATAATAATGGTATTTTCTTCATAGATGCTTTCGTGTTTAAAAATTTCAAATACTTCTTCCGATATTTTATAACGGTCCGTCACATATCCGTATGCCGTATAATTTTGAAACGCCCTTGCCAAAAGACGGTTTTCCCCCGTTTTATTGTACTCACAAAACAGCGGATAAAAACGCTCCGGACGCTCGCCCGCAAACAACACCTGTGCCAAAAGCCTTTCTTTCGCCTGTTCATCCGGTAAAATCCCTTGTTTCTCTGCATTTTCATATATTTCCAGCAAATCATTTGTCTTTCCCATATAATGACGTACCAGATAAGAAACCGTCCATTCATTACGATATCCGTCCCGGAATAATTGATAACATAACCGTTGGGAAAACAGTGTGTTTTCTTTTTCTTCGTTACGCACATACCACGTTGCAAGCGTCAGACCGGCATCCCTTCCGTGTTTGTTCACTCCGTATTTTTCAAGCATTCGGTATGCTTTCTCATAAAAACTGTGTTTTACAAATGACGGGAAACACTCTGCTCTCCATTCCGGTTTCAGATACTCCGGATCAATACGCTCCAAAATCTGAACCAGAAATTCATCTTCCTGATGATTCACCGCATACTGATACAAGGCATACAGCACCCTGCCCAGATAGGCGGGACACAGGATTCCATCTTTTGCCGCCATATCATACAGGATCGCGTCACTCATCGTCACCACCTGCCCGAACTCCAGTCCGGACAATAGATATAAAAGTAAATACGGATGACTGGAACCGTTTTCAAAGCAATTCACCGCAAACCTTTCCGGGTGCACCAACGGCTCTAAGGTATGTTCGATGACCGCAAAGCAATGCTGCTCACGGTCAGTAAAAATAATCCGGGCATTCGGGGTATAGATATCAACCAATGCCTTACCGGAAACCAAAGGATAACTTTCCTCTCTTCCGGACTCCGGGTGAATCACCTGTACGCTCTCCATATTGGGATTATCGCATGTTAATAAATGTTTAAACATGACATACGGAAGATTTCCCGCCACTTCTCCCCTGCAATCGGTTTTGCCGATGATCATTTCATAGATCACCCCCAAGTCGCGGCTAATGCTGTGTGCTTCTAATTTTTTCAAGGCAAACTCACGAATCGCTTCACTGTACGCCCTGAAATTCTGCGGGCGGTCCATCCGCTCGGACAGCACGGTTGCATACAGATATGCCTTTACTGAATCATTCAAATGATTCTCATATTGAAAATAAGAAATCACCGACTGCGGAATCCGTATTCCCGCGTCCGGCTTTAGCGTATTCATATAATATTCAAATAAATCAATAATCCGAAGACACTTTTTCACTCCCAGCGAATACCATGAAAAATGCTTTCGTTCCGACATTTCATTTCGTATCAAATAACTGCATACACTTTGCAGCGTACCGTCCAATTGGTATTTTTCATACTGTATCGCAAGACACCGGAGCAACACGAACGAAAAGAATTTTGTACTTTCTGTCAGATAACCCAATGTTTCGGCAAACTCCCTGTCAAACATATTTTCTTTTAATCCATAATAAATAACCGGAATCGTACAGCCGTCCAGCCGATGGATCAGCGAGCTGTCCTGACGGTAGATACGGACTGCTTCCATATATAAAAACGGACTGCTGCACCCTTCCTTGATATGACTTTCTATTTCCTCCAAAACCATCTGCCTGGGTAACGTTTCATACTCGGTGCTGATTTTTAAAAGGAAATAAAAAAGTACCCAATGATGATAACCGTTTTCATAATAATAACGAATCTCTTTTATAATACTGCTTCTTTCCTCTTCCTCCGGAATGTATAAAAACTTAAAATAACAACCCGCCAAATAGGTCAAAACCGTATTTAACCCCGCACCAAGCTCCGGCTTTTCCATTTTATCTATATTCAGTATAAATTCATCTGCCGTTTCTTCCCCATCCCCGACCGTATCCGGTGTTTTTACAAGATAATACCCGCGGATGAAAAACATAAGAGGGTCTTTACAGCCTTTCAAGCCTGCCATTGCCGCTTTCATATTACGGCTGAATTCTCTTTTTGATATCTTGTCGAGTTCAAATAAAATAATATTCCGGATAAAGGCATGGCAGCACTTTTTCTGACGCAATCTCTTCTTCCGTTCTTCTTCCAAAGCCGCTTTATGCATCTCAACCGTAACGATTTTTCTCTCATACGGGGATTCCAGTATGATTTTACCGGTATGCTTCCCCCCCGCGATTTTTGAGCCGTCAACTACAAACGGCAGATTCAGGGTCTGCCCGATAAAATCATCCGTCCACAAGACGATATGTTCCGGAATGATCGCTTCATGAGTAACAGAAATCTTGATTCCGACCGATCCCCATGTATTAATCGTCAGTGTCAATACATCTTCAATCTCATGATCTTCCAGCTTACAAATATATGTATTACGGCGGACGGAAAAACGAATCGGTTCTTTTTTATCAAACACCGCCAAAAATTCTTCCATCGCTTGTAATTTAGTATTATATGCCGTTAGTTTTCGGTAAAGAACTCTTCCCGCCTCATTATCCGCCAAAAAAACATGTTCAAATTCATCGGAATGAAAGAGTCTTGCGCCTTCTTCATAATCGGACCGAATCCTCTCCATCAGGGTGATATCATTGTCAATAATGCCCTGTTCATCTTTCAGCACCGGACGAATCACATCAATTCGATAAGGAAGATCCGCCTGCCCGCAATCCGTAATGATATGCAGTATCCCCTCCATAATCTCACCCGGTCTTTTCTCTCCGGCAGATACCGTAAAACTGATTTTATTCTCCATCCCGTCAAAAACAGGAAGAAAAGGTATGATATATTCATCGGCACAAATAAAACCTTTCACTTTTGTTCCTGCCGAATTGCAAACCGTAAACGAAACATTTTCCTCTTTCCCTGCCACGACAAAAAGCCGCAGGTATTTTTCTGATATTTGCAGCTTCACTGTTCCGTGATTCATTTTTCCTTTTGCCAAGGCAACAATTCGTTCCTTCAAAACACTCACCTGTATTATTGGTTTTGGGTCGTAGGGTTATTATATCACTTTTTGTCGTAATTTAGCAAGTCAGAAAAATTTTTTAATATTCTTTTACCGTCCTGATTTTTTTGCGGAATGATTCGATATATATAGTAAGAGTACACTTTCTTCTTTTTCATATGGCGGGCACACGGAGGTGATTGTCATGAAAATGTTATATAATTCACATGTTGTTCAACCGGTTGCAAAGACAGGAGGGACACTGACAGGGACGTACGGAAGCAATAATGAAAGAGGGCAGGCAGACAGTGGATTCCGTGACTTTTCTCAAATTATGAAAGAGAAGAAAGAAGAACAAAAGTTGTTGGGTTATGAAAAATCACAACCGGGATCCCCTATCAGCTTCTATAACAGGGAAGCACAAGTCTTCTTTCTATTGAAAAAGAACTGAGGTCATAATGACCTCGGTTTTTTTCCTATGGGAAAAAGTTTGCTTTGCAAACTTTTAGGCTGCGTTTTTTCATTGACATTTTGAAAGTGCTGTCATATAATATGCTTAACGGGACAGCCGGGGGATAGTCTTCTCTATCCGTTCCGGTGAAATAAAGCAAAAAATAGCGTTTGTTTGCCAAAACATGGGACGCTATTTTTTATACTTTAAATATCCAAGTATTACAAACACTAATCCAATTACTCCCACAACAACGCTTATCGTATTATGTATCACTGTAATCGTTTCATATGTGTTCAATCTATAATATCAGCAGTATTCTATCGTTTTGAGGAGCAGGCAAATACACCTTACTCCTCTTTCGGCGGCTCCACCGGATAATTCCCCGAAAAACAGGCATCGCAATAACCGGTATCTCCGCCGATCATTTCATGCAGCCTCTCTCCGTCCAAAAATCCCAGGGAATCCGCATCAATCAGTTTACATATTTGTTCAATCGTATTGTTATAAGTAATCAACTGGTCGCAGCTTGGCACATCCGTACCGAAGTAACACGGATAAAGAAACGGCGGCGAACTGATTCTGACATGAACTTCCTTTGCCCCGGCGCTTTTCAGCATACGAACAATATGTTCGCTCGTTGTTCCGCGGACAATCGAATCATCCACCATAATGACACGTTTATCTTTGATTACTTCTTTCATCACATTCAGTTTGATTTTGACACTGGATTCTCTCGCCGACTGTTTCGGCTTGATAAATGTCCTTCCGACATATCCGTTTTTTACAAAAGCCGTTCCGTAGGGAATCCCTGTTTCCTCGGCATAACCCATAGCCGCGGCGTTGCCCGAATCGGGTACGCCGACGACGATGTCCGCTTTTGCCGGATGCATCTGCGCCAGTATTTTTCCCGCCATAATACGGGAGTTGTATACGCTGATTCCGTCTATGTAACTGTCGGGTCTTGCAAAATAAATATATTCAAAAATGCATTTTCTGATTTGATTTCCGCACAGTGTTGTATCCGAGGACATGCCTTCCTTGGTTACCGTTACAATTTCTCCGGGAAGGACATCCCTGACAAATTCCGCGCCGACTGCGTCCAAGGCACATGTTTCCGACGCAAAGATATAGGTATTGTCGCGCTTTCCGATACACAGCGGCCGAAACCCAAACGGATCCCTTGCCCCGATCATCTTGCGCGGACTGGCAATCACCATGGAGTATGCACCGTGTATTTTCGTCATGGCGTTTCGGACTGCCTCCTCTGCGTTTCTTGTGTTCAGCCGTTCTCTGGCAATATGATATGCCACAACCTCTGAATCCGCTTCCGTCTGAAAAATCGCTCCGGTACGTGCCAGTTCCTCCTTAAGCTCCCTGCCGTTTGTCAGGTTTCCGTTATTCGCCAGAATGAGTGTTCCTTTGATATAATTGATAACAAGCGGCTGTACGTCCTGACGGCTCTCTTTCTCCGCCGCAGAGTACCTGACATGCCCCAATCCGATATTCCCGTGAAGACTGTCCCTGTTTTCCTCCGAAAACACTTCGGTAATCATGCCAAGTCCCTTATAGGAATCCACCGCNNTTCGGTCCTTTCGTATCACTGACCGAAATACCGCAGCTTTGCTGCCCCCGATGCTGCAAGGCAAATAATCCATAATAGATAGACGGTGCGACATCTCCCCCGTCTAAGTCATACATTCCAAATACGCCGCATTCTTCATGCAGTCCCGTCACATCTGTTTGATTCGTTTGCATACTCATTTTTTATGCCCTTTCCTTTAGTAGAATTCCCTGCATTATTTTGTTCTGTAATATCCGGGTAACCGCTTCATCTAACCGTTCCATACTGATTGTCTGATCCCTTACGGCTTGCTTTACCGCCTGAAACGCCATTTCCAGATTTTCCGGCATCAGTATCATATCCGCTCCCGCTGCCAGGGCTTTCAATACTGCTTCCGCCGAATTATAATGGGAGGTAATCACCGGTAAATTCATGGCGTCGGTTATGATTACTCCCTCAAAGGCAAGCTCCTGACGTAAGATATCCTGAATAATAACGTCCGACATACTTGACGGCACGATATTTTCCGTTAGTCTTGTTACCGCTACATGAGAAACCAAAACCATATCCGCTCCGGCGTCGATTCCTGCCTGAAACGGAACAAAATCAACCTCGCGCATGTGCGTCAGGCTGTTTTCCATATTAATAATCCCTATATCCGTATTGTCCGGCACCGAACCGATTCCCGGAAAATGCTTGAGCATCGTTCCGATCCCGCTGTTTTTCATCCCCTCTACCGAGGCGGCAACCATATCGGCAGCAACGCCTCCATCCGAACTGAAACACCCCTCCGCATAAAAGGATTCCTGTGCCTCATCCGCAACGTCAGCCGACGGGGCAAAATTCATATTAAAACCCAGCTCGTCCAGTTTATTTCCAACGGTTTCTGCAATACCCGCCATTTCCTCCGGTGTTTTTGTCCTTCCCAATTCCGGATATCCGGGTAAAGTGCTTCCGGCAAGACCCCCGCTTCCCGCAAAAATCGAATTTGCTCCCCCTGCTTCTTCGGCTGCAATATATAACGGTATTTTCCCCGAAACGCCTTTTAATCCGGAAACCAATTTTTTGATCTGTTCTTCCGATTTCATATTTTGGAATGTTAAAAGAATCCCCCCGACCGGATATTTCATCATGGATTGGTTTAATTTTTTTGTGACTTTCTTAAAATGATGGTCGCTCCCTTTTGATGGTTCCAAGGTTTCCGGCTTCACAAAAAACAGTTGACCGATCCTTTCGTCTATGGTCATCTGCATCATATAATTTTCAGCCGTATTCCATGCCTCTTCCGATGAAATATTTTGGTTTACGGCAACTTCCGCCGCTTCCGGCGGCGCTGATTCCTGAATTTCCCCGCTTTCACTGTTCATACAGGAAACAAGGACGGCTTGTACTACTATCACACATATCAAACACTTGATTATTTTTTTCATTTTTTCCTCTATTCTGTATTCATGCAAAACATACTTGTCCTTCCGGCAGTTGTATTATAGCAAAATAATTTCCTGCCGTCAATCTCAGTCACATTATAAAAAAAACTAGCTGATTCAGTAAATGAACCAAGCCGCTTATCATATGATAACAATGTAAACGATTTTAGGAGGATTATAGAATGAGTGATTTATCAGCAACACAATGCGGCAGCGGATGCTCCTGCAGAGAAAACGACGGATGTGGTTCCATTATTTTTATTCTGCTTATTCTTTGCTGCTGCGGCAATGGCAATGGATTTTTGGGTGACAGCGGATGCGGCGGATGCGGTTCCGGCGGCGGATGCGGTTCTATTATCTGGATACTGCTCATCCTTTGCTGCTGCGGCGGAGGAAATGGTTTCGGCTGCTTCTAAAGTATCTTCTCAACAGTGAAAAGATGGTGCGATTATCCATGCACCATCTTTTTGTCTGGATTTTCGCATCTGACGCCGTTATTCTTCAGAGAATCATTTATTTGCGTGTATGCTGTACGAAGCCGGATTCAAAGTTCTCTGCGGAGATTCTGTTTCTGCCGGCACCCGCTTTCTGACTTCGTGCCCCTCGCCGAAATATCTTTTCCGTTCTTCTTCACCCAGACATTCATAACAGCTTAAATCAATTTCATAAATGGTATTGCCTTCAATGACTAATCCATTTTCATCACATAAATATATCATCATTCCATACCCCTTAAAATACTTCGCAATTATATTATATGCAGAAAATGTCGATTGGTACAATCATTTGTAAAATTCCTTTATTTTATCCATTCTTGCCGTCATTCCCGCAAAAATCTGATCCGTCAATGTTACGGCAACCATGCTTTCCACTACCACGACCGCCCGCGGAACAATAATCGGATCATGCCGTCCGCCGATACTTATTATCTTCTCTTCCCCGTTTTTATTTACTGTTTTTTGCTCCGCCGAAATCGACGGCGTCGGTTTGAAAGCCGCTCGGATTATGATATCACTCCCGTCACTGATTCCTCCCAGAATACCTCCGGCATGATTGCTGCTTTTCTTGATCTTTCCATCGGCGTCCATAAAAAAACCGTCGTTATTTTCTGAACCGGACAAGCCTGCGGCAGAAAAACCTTCCCCAATCTCAACCCCTTTCACTGCTCCGACAGAAAACAAATTACCTGCCAGCGCAGCGTCAAGCTTCGCAAATACCGGCTCGCCGATTCCGGGGCTGACACCTGACACAACGCATTCGATAACCCCGCCGGACGAGTCCTTTTCATCCATTTTTCTACGTAAGTAGTCCTCTGCTTTTTCAGAAGCTTTTTTATCCGGCATACAAAGCGGGCTCTCTTTCATCTGCTCCGGGTTCATGTTTTCGGATGAGATAGAAACCGGACCGATGGACTTTGTATAGGTCAGAATCGAAATACCAAGCTGACCGAGTATTTTGACGGCAATCGCTCCCGCGGCTGCCCGCCCGATCGTTTCTCTCCCGGAGGAACGCCCCCCGCCCCGGTAATCACGGAACCCATATTTCTGATCCATCGTATAATCCGCGTGTCCGGGACGGTATATATCCGCAATGCTCTGATAATCGCCCGACCGCTCCGAGGTATTCCAGACAGCAAGAGAAATCGGCGTCCCTGTCGTTTTGCCTTCAAATACTCCGGACAGTATTTGAACCCGGTCCGGTTCTTCTCTCGGTGTAGAATACTGATTCTGACCGGGTTTTCTCCGATCCAAGAATTTTTGTATATCTTCAGCAGACAGCTCCAAGCCTGCCGGACATCCGTCAACAACCACTCCCAAGGCTTGACCATGGGATTCTCCCCATGTAGAAATAACAAATTGATTTCCCAAAACAGAACCTGCCATATCTTTCATCCTCTCTGATCATTTCGTTTGTATTTTGATGATAAAACCAATCACTTTCATTTTTCAGAATTATTTAAGATGCATTTTTCATTATAGCAAAATTATTCATTTTTGCAAATGATTTATACTGTCAGAAATGCTGCCGGAAATTGCCGGCTGCCATTTACCTGACAAAATTTATATATGAGCGATACATGCTTGCATATGTACTTTTTTCATGTTATAATATGTAAACAATTAACCATTAAGGAGGTAAGATTTTTCATGAAAAATCTAAAGAAAGCTACTGCCATGATTCTGGCAACAGCGATGCTGTTCAGTATGGTATTTTCATTACCCGCCGTCGGCGCAGCAGCAAAAGCAAAAAAACCAACTTTAAACCCTAAAAAAATCATATTAAAAGTTGGCCAATCTAAAAAGGTAAGTTTAAAAAATGCAGCAAAAGCAAAAAAGACCAAATGGTCTGCAAAACCGAGCAAAGCCGTTAAACTGGCAAAAAAAGCCAAAAAAAGCGTTACCGTAAAAGCGATGCGTACCGCAAAAAAAGTAACTCTTACGGCGAAGTTTAAGCTTGGGAAGAAAAGCAAGAAAGCAACATGTACGATTGTGGTAAATGCAAAATCACCAAGACCTACAAAGAAACCTACAACAAAACCATCTAACAGACCGCCGGTTACCAATCCGCCGGTTGTTAATACCTCCGGACCGACGGACAATATTGATCCGACACCGGGCGGCGGCGAAACCCCCGGACCGACAGACGCTCCTGGTTCGACAGACGGTCCGGCACAGACAGACGGTCCGCTTATCTTTGAAGAACATTTTGAAGATGGTTATGGTACCAACTTTGAACAAATGGGAAATCCGCTTTATTCAAATGTAGAAGGCGGAAAGACAGGAAAATGCTTACTGATAAGTAACCGTACGAGTGATTATTTTGGCATTGCCAGTCAACTGATTTCATCAACTTATGACTTTGATACCGACTATCAGTTTTCCGTATGGGTAAAACAGGATACCGCAATCAACAGACAGATTAAAGTAACCCTTGACAAAGGGAAAGGCGACAGCACTGAATTACGATATGTCAGCTTAGCTACGGCATCCGTTGCACCCGGCGTATGGACGGAATTAACCGGAACAATCAATATCAAGGAAGAGGAAGTATCCTCCCCGAAATTCTATATTGAATGTCCTGAAAAAACAACGGAAGAAACAACTTATCCTGATTTTTGTGTTGATGAGTTTACGCTTCGCGGAGTAGTGCTTCCGCCGGATCCTACACTCCCGACGCCAAAAGCACAGATTGAATTCAAATATGAGGGGCTTGACCAGGATTTTGTCGATGATCTGATTGAATCCAAACAGCCGATGGTTGCATTTACTTTTGACGACGGACCTGTCGGGTACACCGATACCTCCACCAGCAGACAAATCCATGATGAACTGATTGCACATAATGCACATGCAACATTCTTCTATATCGGACAACGGATAGCGGAGGGAGCAAATCGGGTAACGGAAATTGAAAAGGCTGTCGAAGCCGGATTTGAAGTCGGCAATCACACATATACCGGTTGGAATTCCATTCATAATTTGACGCCGCAGGGAATCATGGAACAGGTAGAAAAAGGACAGGCGGAGCTTACTAAGATTACCGGATTCACTAATTTCTTGTTCCGGGCGCCGAACCTTGATGTTTCAAAGAACATGCATGACTATATCCAAGCACCGATTATTCGATGCAGCATTGACCCGTCAGACTGGAGCGGGGCAACCACACAGGCACAAGTTGAAAGTACACTCATCAATGCCACTAACGGTTTGACCGGTACAACCTTTACAAATGACGGCGGAATTGCTCTTATGCACGAAACAGAAGAAAAGACTGCCGCGGCAATCCCTGCAATTCTGGATCACTATGAAGACAGAGGATGGCGGGTTGTATCCGTATCCGATCTTTTTGCGGCAAGGGGAGTCAA
The DNA here is from genome assembly GCA_002293545.1 of Lachnoclostridium sp. UBA933. Lineage (GTDB taxonomy): Bacteria > Bacillota > Clostridia > Lachnospirales > Lachnospiraceae > UBA933. Next base: position 28,191 of record DBDL01000151.1, read on the forward strand.
GTTAATGACAAACACCGGTACCGAAGTCAGAAGCTGTCCGCCGAAAAGCAACTGATTTATTTTATCTTTCCTTACACAAGGAACAAGGAGGAAAATTTTATGCTAAAAAGAACATTAGCTAAAGTTCTGACACTTATTATGGTTCTGGGATTATTCGCCTCAGTATCACCCATTAGTGCGGATGCTGCTAAAAAGCCGGCTCTCAAACCGAAGAATGTCACACTGAAAGTCGGTCAGTCTAAGAAAATATCATTGAAAAATGCAAAAAAAGTAAAAAAGACCAAGTGGTCCGTAAAACCGAAAAATGCAGTTACACTGACCAAAAAGAGTAAGAAAAGTGTAACCGTAAAAGGTAAGAAAGCAGCAAAGAAGGTTACATTGACGGCAAAATTCAAATCAGGACGGAAGAATATGAAGGCAACATGTACGATTAGGGTAAATGCCAAAAACCCAAGACCTACAAAGAAGCCAACTTCCAAACCTCCGGCTTCCAAACCTCCGGCTTCTACGGATACTCCGGGTACCAACACTCCTACTACGGATACTCCGACTACCGATACTCCGGCTACTACTCCGCCGGGACCGGTTGGAACTCCTGAAGTAATTGAAGTACCGCTCGTTGGCATTCGTGCCCTTTACGGCACCGATTCCGCTCTTAAAGAGTTAGAGGGCGGCGGCGTTGAAACGATAGCTGACACCTGCAAAGGATTTGCGATAGACCTTCCTGCCGCATTATATACAGGTGATGTCGTACAAGTCACTTTAGAAGGTGAAGGGTCCATGCGTGCCTTTTTATCAGATGCGAATGACACAAAAAAACAAGTAGAGGATACGGGTGATTTAATGCCTCTTCCCCATACATGGACTCTAACCTCCAATGACAATAATGTCGGCGAGGTCCATGTAAAACCTGTAGCGGGCGAAAATTTCCCGGTCGGTGTCAAAGTGACAAAAGCTGTCATAACCTATCCGGGCGGTTCCCAGAGTACACCTCCGCCGGTAACGCCTCCTCCGGGAGCTATGGATGAAGCAGTTTACAAGGAAATGGTGGGGAAATCACTGGTTCCCGAAAGTGCTTCCTATACCATGAACAATCATCTCGTCAAAAACGCAATAGATAAAGCGAAAAACGGGGAAAATGTAACCATTGCTTATCTTGGCGGTTCCATTACTGAGGGTGCTGCGGCAACAAGTACGAATTGCTATGCTTATTTATCCCANNCCCAGCAATATTTCAAAGACACATTCGCTAATGATAAGGATAAAGTAACCTATGTGAATGCGGGAATCAGCGGAACTCCATCCAGTCTTGGTGTTATGCGTTATGAGCGTGATGTATTAAAGCAAGGCAAAAAGCTAGCAGAAAACGTAAACCCTGATATTTTATTTATTGAATTCTCTGTAAATGACTTTGATGACAGTACAAATAAACAGGGTTATGAAAGTTTGATACGGACCGCATTGAAGGCAAACACGGGGGTTATCCTAATATTTACCCACGCATCCTACGGTTCTACGCAATCCAAAGATATTCCAATCGGACAGCATTACGGCTTACCGATGATAAGTATCGGAAATGCTATCACCGGATATCTTGGAAAGGAACTGCCCGAAACAGGTGCTAATGGATTTTACTCCCCCGATATACTGCACCCAAGTGTAAACGGACATAAAATCATGGCAGATTTCGTTAATAATTGCTTTGATAAAATTGCCGCCGAAGCGAAAGATGAAGCCTTAACAATCCCGGCGGCTCCGAAAAATGCCGGCGGCGACCAATACGAAGGCATGAAGTGGATTGACCGTAATACAACGGGGATTGATATTACTCCCGGCGGTTTTTCCGGCACTTACATTAATCCGCCCCAAGGCAAAATGATAGATGGCTGGCAGCACACAAGCGCAGCAGGTACGGAGCCGTTTACAATGAAACTGACATGTAAAAACTTCCTTATTGCATACCAGTATAAGGGTACCAACCCCGGAGCCATTGAAGTTTGGATTGACGGTGAAAAGCAGACGAAGATGGAAGAAGCAGGTCCCAACGGTACGATTAAAACAATTCCTACCATTGATGCAAGCAGTACCAGCGGCGGTTGGGGAGGATCTACTTGGACAACAGTTGCCCTAAAGGATACCGAAGCGAAAGAACGTACCATTGAAATCAAAATGACAGATGCGACAAAACAATTTACCATTTTTGGATTCGGTTATAATTAATCTTTAACTTACCAGCATTTCACAAAGAGGACAGCCCCGAAAAGTCAAACAATGACTTGAGGGGCTGTCCTCTTTTATGTTATAATCATATCGGTGATCGCTATGCAAATCAATCGTTTGTTTGAAACCATTTATATACTGATGGGCAAAAAACAGTAACCGCCGGGTATCTGGCGGAACATTTCGGCGTATCCAGCCGCACAATCTACCGGGATATTGATGTGCTGAGTCTGGCAGGTATTCGCGTTTATACCGAAAAGGGAAGAAAGGGCGGTATCTGTCTTCTTCCCGATTTTGTACTAAACAAATCTATCTTAAGTGAAAATGAGCAAAATGAAATCCTGTCTGCTTTGCAGGGATTAGCCAGTGTAAAGACACAAACAACCGATCAGGTACTGAAAAAAATGTCGGTTATTTTTAATAAGAGGTCCCTGAATTGGATGGAGGTTGATTTTTCCGATTGGAGCGGTTCCGACGACACGATCTTTTTNNTTTTATGATCTCAAGACCGCTATTTTAAATAACAGGCTGGTTACATTTGATTATTACGGTTCTTCCAATGAAAAGACACATCGGAAGATTGAGCCGGTTCAGCTCTGTTTTAAATCCAAGTCATGGTATGTAAAAGGTTTTTGCCTGAAACGCCAAAACATCCGTCTTTTTAAACTGACACGGATAAAAAAACTGGCGGTAACCGATGAATCCTACCAAATACGCGACATGTCAGGCATCCTGACGGACATGGATTTCGATAAACATAAGCGGACAATCGAACGGCTTACACTTCGGATTGAACCGGAAATGTCCTATCGGGTATACGACGAATTTCATGAAAAATGCATAGATAAGCAGCCGGACGGCAGCTTTATCCTGACTGTTACATGGCCGATTGATAATTGGGTCTACGGCACCATCTTATCATTCGGAGAATATATTGAAATTTTGGAACCAACGTATATTCGGGAGATCATTAAGGAAAAGGCACAGGGTATGATAAAGAAAAATTCGTAAACTGCGGGGAAATATCGTATTTTCGCATCTTCCCTGTTTATCGTCATGATATGATATATAACGTCTTAGGAATCCCAAAACGAATGCGTACCATTTGACCGATTATATAATCGGTCAAACGGTACGGCACAATCTGTATCTTCTGCTGTCGTTCATTTATTCTTTCGCTTCTTTACGTTTTCTGTAAGCAGGTACTCAATCTGCCCGTTTACGGAACGAAAATCATCTTCTGCCCAAGAAGCTAATTCTTTCCAAAGCGTAGGAGAGAGGCGCAGGAGAACTTGCTTCTTATCTTTCTCATTTTTTTCCGCCATTCGTAATCCTCCTATCGTTCATTCATATCATGATTCTATATACTTCCAGTTCCGATTCCCCATCCTCTGATATTTAGAACACTTACGCATGAGGAAACCAGTTTGCCTGCAATTTTGCGGAACGCCAATATACAAAGAATTTTGGCATTGTATCCAGTACAGTGTTCCGCAAGTTCGCAGGCAAATACTAGTAAAGACTTCCGCTGTTGACAACCGGCTGCGCTTCTTTATTTCCGCAAAGTACAACAAGTAAATTACTTACCATCACCGCTTTTCTTTCTTCGTCCAAATTTACGATATCCTTTTCATTTAATTTGGACAAAGCCATTTCTACCATACCGACGGCGCCGTCCACAATCATCTTTCTGGCGTCGACAATTGCAGAAGCCTGCTGTCTTTGCAGCATTGCCGCAGCTATTTCAGGTGCGTAAGAAAGGTTCGTAATGCGGGCTTCTATCACCCGGATTCCTGCGATATCAAGACATTCCTGTAATTCCTCCCGAATCCGGTCCGACACTTCCTGACTGCTGCCCCTCAGCGTTCTTTCATCCTCGTCACCGGAAGCGATATCATACGGATATAAACGAATCACATTACGCAGTACGGAGTCGCATTGAATCGAAACATATTCCTCATAATTGTCTACGCTAAAGACGGCTTTCACCGTATTTTCAATACGCCATGTCACTACAACACCGACAATAATCGGATTTCCCAATTGATCATTAATTTTTTGCTGTTTATTGTTCAGCGTCATTGTCTTTAATGAGATTTTTTTACTTGTACCTTTTGTTTTTTTACTCATTGGTTCTTCTGCGGTCTGTGCCGCAGTTTTGGCAGCTATCATGACATTCACACCGTTCCATGGGCTTACACTGAGCGGATTGACCCCGACGCAAAAAGGATTGACCCAATAGAATCCCTCTTTTTTGATCGTTCCGTAATACTTACCGAATAACGTAAGAACAAGTGCTTCCCCCGGCTGAATATTTTTCAGTCCGCCATATAATATCGGTCCGATTATGTAAGCATACAGCGAAGTGACGCAAAGCAATACTGCCAGCGGCGTACCTTCCGTATATATAATTGACAGTACAAATACGGCAATACACCCTAAAATCAAAATGGTATTGACAACCAACAGTGCCAGCCCGCTTGCCGGCTTGATTACCTTTTCTTCAAAGCTTAAATTCTTCTCTTCCATGTGAACGACCTCCTTAATAATATTAATATGATATCATTATAATATCACATTAATATTATTAAGTCAAGCAGCTTTTTATTTTAACCTTTTCGTAAATTTTCTTTTTCAATTTGCCCTTTCCATCTG
>DBDL01000146.1:0-2604 GCA_002293545.1 Lachnoclostridium sp. UBA933
GGGAGACGGTCCCACAGGCCCCACGGCTCCAAGCCTATAATAAAACCAGCCGCAAAGCCGCATGAACACTGGATTTTTCACCTTCCTTTTTGCCTTTTGATAACCATTTGATAACAGGTGTGTTTTACGCATTTATCGCAGTTCTACTTCAATGCGAAGATAGTTGTAACGCCAAAATTGTCTTAATTCCCATTGACGGGCTTTCCCCACAATGATATAATAACATTAAAATTAGAGATGGTGTGTTAATGAATGATGAAATTCTAACCGTTGCTCAAATTCCAACCCATTTGAAGGTTTCAGATAAAACTGTGTTGAAGTGGATAAAGAGTAACAAACTCGTCGCTTCATTAATTGGGTGTATTCATAGAATGAAGCTTTCTGACATCAACGCCTACCTTGCCGCTAATTCCAATGGAAAGAAAGGAGTTAAGTCAAAATGAATATCGACTATGTAAAAAAGCTAATTGTCGAATTGGGCTTTGCTCCACAGGACGGAACAAGCGGTATTTTTGTAAAACGCTATACTGCTTACAATAATTATCCCATATTTGTTGACTTTAACGAACAAAAAATTGAATATGCTCATCAAAGCATTCCGCAAGATAAGCGCATTCGGATTGGCGATTTGACTACCAGCAGCTTTAAGGGAGAAAAATCTGAGAAGCTCGAAAATTTTGTTGTTCTTGAATGTGTTGATCGTTTGCTCGAAAAAGGTTATCGTCCCGAGCGGATTGAACTTGAAAAGAAGTATCCGTTGGGGCGTAATTTTAAAGGGAAATTAGATATTCTCGTTTATAACGAGAATGATGATTCTCCATTTTTAATGATTGAGTGCAAAACTTGTGGAAACGAGTTTGAAAAAGAGTCCGCTAAAACACTTAAAGATGGCGGACAAATCTTCTCATATTATCAACAAGACAGAGTTGCAAAGTTTCTCTGCTTATATGCTTCGTGCCTTGACAGAATAAAAATTGAATATCAAAACAATATTATTTTAGTCGAGGATTCTTGGCACGATTTATCAAGTGCAAAAGATATTTATAGTTATTGGAATAAGAACTTCAAGGACAATGGTATCTTTGAGAAATATGCCGCTCCGTATGACATTAAGCCAAAGGCTCTTACATACGGAATGCTTAAAAATCTCAGAGAAGAGGATAGCGGAAAAATCTACAATCAGATTATGGAGATTTTACGCCATAATGCAATTTCCGACAAGCCAAATGCTTTTAATAAGCTGTTGAATCTGTTTGTTTATAAAATTATAGATGAAAACAAAAATTTTACCGATGAACTTGAATTTCAATGGTTGGAAACTGATACGGACGAGAGTTTGCAAATGCGCCTTAATGACCTTTATAAAAAGGGTATGTGGCGTTTTCTTGAAATTCGAGTAATAGACCATTCGGAAGATGATATATCCCAGGCATTAGAGGGCATAGACAATACTATCCAAAGGCAACGATTGATGGATATGTTCCGTGACGCCCGACTGAAAAAAAGTCCGAACTTTGCCTTTGTTGAGGTTTTAGACGAGAAAACCTTTAAGTTAAATGCGAAAATTGTGCGCGAAATCGTTGAGTTGCTTCAAGTCTATAAGTTCCGATACGAACAAAAGCATGAGTTTTTAGGTAATTTCTTTGAATTGTTATTGAACACCAGCATGAAACAAGAAGCGGGACAGTTTTTCACACCTGTTCCTATTACTCGGTTTATTATTTCCTCATTGCCTTTAAAAGAGTTTGTGCAAAGTAAAATCGATAGCAGAAAGCAAGATGTTCTCCCTGTGACAATAGATTATGCCTGTGGCAGCGGACATTTTTTAACGGAATATATGGAGCAAATGCAGACCATAATTGACAGCAAGATTGATGTATCCGCAGCTGCACCAAATGTCAGAAATCTAATAAGAACTTGGCAAGACCCAATAAAATTTGCTTGGGCAAAAGATTTTGTCTATGGCATTGATTTAGACAATCGCCTTGTAAAAACCACAAAAGTAAGTGCTTTCTTCAATGGCGATGGCGAAACCAAAATTATCTGGGCGAACGGCTTAGATAATTTTGAAAAGACGGGCGAATATCGTGACCTTTTGCGGCAAACACAGCCTTATGACAGAAAAAATAATGGACAGTTTGATATATTGATTTCCAATCCCCCCTACTCCGTGGAGTCTTTTAAAAGTACGCTTAAATATGGTGAAGAAACTTTTGAGCTGTACAATCACCTCACCGACAACAGCTCTGAAATTGAGTGCTTGTTTGTTGAGCGCATGAAACAACTTTTGAAAATTGGTGGCTGGGCAGGAGTAATTCTACCCAGTTCAATTCTTTCAAACAGCGGTATCCATTCAAAAGCAAGAGAAATACTCTTTAAGTATTTCNNNACCGGAACAAATACGGTTGTGCTTTTTTTGGAACGCCGTTCCGACAATGATTTTGTAGCAATTGAAAAAGCAATTAATACGTTTATCTCTAATTTAAAAGACGTTACTGTATTGGGAATTGAAAACGCTTTTTCCAAGTTCGTTACAAATGCGTATGATAATCTGGGTTTTGAAGATTATGTATCCTTTGTGCAAGGGGTTGCTAACAATTCTGT
>DBDL01000146.1:2632-15670 GCA_002293545.1 Lachnoclostridium sp. UBA933
GTGGGAGAAAAATTAAAAATGGAAACCTATTTGATTGAAAGTTTACAAAAAAGCAAAAATGCTACCCAAGTTAGCCCCGCTGATATTGCTATAATCAAAATGCAAATAGATAATTATATCAATGGAAGGAAAAACTTTTTACCTCCGGACTTTGCTGAAAATATCGCAGAATTTTNNTGAATATGGAAATATAAACATTGATGATTACGAATCTTTTTTACAGTATGATCCAAATGAGAACATACAATCTCATAGTTTGTACAAAGAATATATAAAAATGATCTGTTCACGTTGCATCGGATTGGAAAAAGAGAAAATGCTTTATTTTTTGCTCACACATTCACAAAATATTGTATTGATAAAGACAGGGCAAAAACAAGAAGAAAAGAAATTTTTAGGCTATAAGTTCAGCGACCGGCGCGGACATGAGGGCATTAAGCATTTACCCAATGGAACAAAGCTATTTGATGAAAATGGTGATTTGTTGAATCCTCAAAAGGCAAACAGCTATATTTATAATGCTTTTTTAGGCAAAGAAGTTAGTATAGATGAGAGTTTATCTCGCAATATATCTTATGGACGTATGAGCAGCTTCATTAACTATGGCACAAGCAAGTTTGATAAGACAGTAAATTTTAACAAGAAACAAAAAGTGGTTTTTTCTACTCAAAAAGCAAATTTAGTTCCTCTTGGAGATATTGCAAAAATTGAGAAGGGTCAAAATCTGACATCAGCGCAGGCGATATCCGGCGATGTTCCTGTAATTGCAGGAGGAATCTCCCCTTCCATTACTCATAATAAAGCTAATCGTCCTGCCGGCATTATTACGATTAGTGCATCCGGTGCAAATGCTGGATATGTCAATTACTGGGATGTTCCCATTTTTGCTACCGATTGCAATACTATTGCCACCGCAGATGAAAAAACAGTTTTAACAAAATACATCTTTATTTGCTTAAAATCACTTCAACAACAGATTTTTGCTTTGCAAGCAGGTCAAGCGCAACCTCATGTATATGAGAGAGATTTACGAACAATCAAAATCCCCCTTCCTCCGCTTGATGTGCAGCAGAAAATTGTTGCAGAAATTGAAGCGTTTGAACATGAAGAGAATGCTTTATCTCAGCGACAAGCAGAGCTATTGGGTAATGTGATGAATCCATCATATTTTGCGTTCTCTACGAGCAGACTTGGAGATATATCAAATATGGTAAAACGGGGTAAGTCTGCAAAATACGGTGTTTCAGGCATACAAATCATAAAATCCGGGCAGGCGCGTGGTTATCAAGAGTTTGACTTTTCCCAAAGGTTCTTTGTCGCCGATAACTTTGTTTCAGATGAACGCAATCTGCAAAAAGGAGATATTTTAATCAATTCAACTGGTGTAGGAACAGCGGGGCGTGTAACTCTCTTTGATATTGATGGAGATTTTGTCGCAGACAGTCATATAACGATTGTTAGATTAAATCCAGATCTTTCTGTTCCCAAATACATCTTGTATTCTCTTGCCAATATTGGTTTTAAAAATATTGAAGCAATGGCGAATGGGCAAAGCGGACAGATTGAACTTGCGTTAGACACAATAAAAGGTATAACAATCCCTCTGCCAACAAAGGAAAAACAGCAAGAAATCATTGTTGAAATTGAACAAGTGGAATCCGAAATTGCTGCTCAAAAGGCTCAACTAGCTGAAATAAAAACACAAAAGAACGAGGTATTAGGGAAGTATCTTTGATTGTTCGCAAGATGATAAGACATTACATATCGTGACATCGGCAATATCGCAGAAACTGCGGAGGATATAAAATACAATGATTACTCTTTCCAATATCAACAAAACTTTCCATGTGGCAAAGCGGCAAGCTGGGTTCGGACATGCTGTTAAAACGTTGTTTTCACGTGAATACGAAATTGTCCATGCCTTGAATAATGTCAGCTTCACAATACACGACGGGGAAATGGTTGGCTATATTGGTCCGAACGGCGCGGGGAAAAGCACTACCATAAAAATAATGTGCGGAATTTTAACGCCGGACAGCGGCACATGTGATATCGACGGACGGACACCGTGGCGTGAACGTACAGCTCATGTCCGCGGAATCGGTGTTGTGTTCGGACAACGAAGTCAGCTTTGGTGGGATGTTCCTGTTATTGACAGCTTTGAACTGATACGTGATATTTACAAGGTGGATGAAAAAACCTTCAAGGATAATTTGGATGAATTGACCGAACTTCTCAGCTTACAAGAACTGTTGAAAACGCCGGTACGAACTCTTAGTCTAGGTCAGCGTATGCGTTGTGAAATTGCCGCATCACTCCTGCATAATCCCAAGATATTGTTTCTCGATGAACCAACAATCGGGCTTGATGCGGTTTCCAAAATCGCCGTGCGGCAATTTATCAAAAAGCTAAATGCCGAGCATGGTACGACTGTTATTTTAACGACACATGATATGCAGGATATAGAAGCACTGACCGGGCGTATTCTGCTGATTGGTAAAGGCAGAATCCTGATTGACGGCAGCCTTGCCGAATTAAAAAAGCGTTTCTCCGAAAACAAGACACTTGTGGTCGAATATAACGGAAATGCACCCCAAACTTGCAATGGCATGATATTCACCGAAATGAAAGAAGGACGGCTTGTCGTTGCTCTTGATCCTACCGTTTTATCCGTTTCCGATGCGATAACTCGTCTTGCGGCGCAGACCGAATTACTTGATGTTTCGGTTTCAGGCGTTACATCTGAAGAAATGGTCGCCGCGCTATACAGGGAGTACCGGATATGAAAAATGCTTAACGATATTTCCTATGCGCTTCATGCACGGCATACAAAAACATGTTTTATCTCCCTATCCTTTTGCGGTTGTTTTTACCATGTCCTCTCCTCATATGCCCATGGGTCCGCTGTTTTATTTTACTGATAGAATGACCGCGGCATCTGTCAAATGTCGCCGCCGGGTCAACCGATTGCAGTTCTATTATCGCCAGATATTTTGCAGGAGTCATATTTTGTCTGTGCGAACGGTTTTTTGTTGTACCGTCCACTGAAAATACATCTTGCTCCATCCTTTTTCCGTCAGACTGTAAAACCGAATCAATATAGGCTTTTAATGAATCCAGCCGTTCTCTCCCGCTTATTTCGTCTTTCATCTGCAAAGTTGCGGTAAATAACCCGGCATCATTGATATATCCCATTTCCGCCATTTTATCAATGAGAATCCTAAGAGCGTTCTGGTAAGCTTCATTTTTAATATTTATTTCGCTTAATACTTTTTCACCATCCTCATTGTAAGCATATGTACTTATGATATAACCAAAGCGATTCAGTGTAAGTTCAATACTCGGATTGACATCCACATCAATAAATGCCGTTTCGGTAAAATACAGATTGTACGAAAACAGCCCGACTGCGAAAATAGCGGCGACGGAGGCAAATACAACAATAAATCGCTTACATATCATATTTTTCTTTCTATATACTCTCTTTTGCAAAAAAGAATAAATATTTTTCTTTAATTGATCTTCTGCCTTGATTTCATCAAGAGCGGTATAAATTCTATTCTTCACAGGGTTTCACCCCCTAAACTCATTTTAAGCTGTGCTTTTGCACGTGAGAGCCATGTGTAAACCGTGTTTTCTTTCTTATGCAATATTGCTGCAATTTCAAGGGCCGAATATCCCTCGTAGTAAAACAAATAAATAACGTCTTTATATTTAGGCGGTAATTTAAGAACTTCCTCTAATACCTCTTTATTGTCATCCTCTATGTAAAACGGTTCGGTAATTAATTCTTCAATAGAAGATACTTTCTTTCTAAAAAAACTTTTCAGCGTATCTTTACAGGCATTTGTCGTAACGCGAATAAGCCATGCCTTTTCATGGGCATCGCTGTAAAATTCTTTGTCATGGAGGATGTATTTCAAGAACACATCCTGAAATACATCCTCCGTATCATAATAGTTTTTTAGATGGATAAAACAAATCTTACGGACCATATCTGCGTATTTTTCTATCGCAAGATTTACCTCCTGTTCGCTTCGCATAAACCTACCTGCCCGTATTAATGATGACCGCCTCTATGATAACCACCGCCGCGGTAATTAGAATGACTGCGGTCGGAATTATGACGATACGAACGCCTATCCTTTAAATTACGCGCTTTATAGAAAATACCTTTATGCCTGTGTACTTGGGTTTTTTTACAGTTTCTTACCCTGCAGATCCTTTTATGGTAGAAATGACCATCATTAAAAGTATGCGCCCTGTATATTCTCCTATGATGTCTGTGAATGTTGGCTCTGGTGCATTTTTTCACCCTGCATACAGGGTATGCCGCCTCAACTCTCAGGGTATTAGGTATAAACAAACCCGACACCAATATCACACTTATAAACAGCAGCAGAAATCTTGTTTTATGTTTTATCATAACTTCATCTCTCCTTTTCATCTTATAATATAAATACGATTGAATATCAAGTATCCTTTCAAAATGATAAAACTTTATTTTTCTGTGAAATCCGTAACGATCATTATTTTCCCTCCCGGTGTAAATATAACCCTATACAAAGTAATGTAGCATAGATTTTAAGAAAAGGCAAATGACCAAACTGAATCTTTTTAGCCGGGTTTATCTGACGCTTGTAACCACACAATATTCGCGCTATAATAGAAGCACTGATAAATGCCGAACAGTAACATCTATATGATAGGAGGCTGCAAAATGGTTTATTATATTGACCTGAACGATGCGGGCAAAAACACTGCCATAAGAATACTATACGGTATGTATAAGGAGTACCCAATATGAAAACATATAAGGGGACATATGTTTCCCTCATAAAAATGTGCTTCATCAGCGGACTGCAATACCGGGCAGCGGCATTTGCGGGAATGATAACACAGTTCGCTTTCGGCATCATGTTTATTAGACAGTATTTGGCATTCTATCGTACAAATCCTGATGCTTTCCCAATGGAAATATCACAGATTGTTTCTTATATATGGATTCAGCAGGCTTTTTTAGCGATGTTTTTTACATGGTATTTTCAGAACAACATTTTCACGGATATTACAAACGGGCAGATATCTTATGACCTCGCTCGTCCGATAAATTTATACAGCAAGTGGTTCTGCCAATGTGTGGCAAGCAGACTCTCCCGTGCGGTTTTAAGGTGTTTACCCATTTTGCTGATAGGAATGGTACTGCCCAAGCCTTATAAGCTCATACTTCCACCCAATGCTTTTCAGTTTTTATTGTTTATGGTATCTGCTTTATTGGCTATGGCTGTTGTTGTGTCATTCAATATGTTTATTTACATATCCACATTCTATACGATGTCCCCTGTCGGGATTCGCATAATGGGAGCGGCGTTTGCCGATTTTATGGCAGGATCACTTGTCCCGCTGCCGTTCTTTCCCGACGGGGTTCGTCAAATTGCAGAGCTGCTGCCGTTTGCCGCAATGCAGAATATGCCGCTTCGGATATACAGCGGGAATATATCGGGAATCGAGGCGTTATATGGTATCCTGTTTCAATTATTGTGGTTTGTGATTTTGCTCATCTTCGGCAGGCTGTGGATGAAAAAAACGCTTCAAAAGGTTATTATACAGGGGGGATAGTGTGAAGTTATATGCTAAATATGTTTCAATGCACTTGAAAAGTCAAATGCAGTATAAAACCTCGTTTTTCCTTACGATAACCGGACAGTTTCTCGTTTCGTTTACGGTGTTGTCAGGACTGTATTTCATGATGAATCGGTTTAGCAGGATTGACGGATTTACACTTCAACAGGTTTTATTATGCTTCTCCATAGTTTTAATGGCGTTTTCTCTTGCCGAATGCTTCGCCCGCGGGTTTGATCTATTTCCGCAGATGATACAAAACGGAGATTTAGACCGTGTTCTTGTCCGTCCGCGCAGTGTTGTATTTCAGGTATTGGCAGGAAAAATGGAGTTTAGCCGGCTCGGACGAATGATACAAGCAGTTTTCGTTTTTTGTTATGCCATACCTGCAAGCGGTATCGCATGGACAGCAGATAAAATTTTTACATTAGTGTTGATGATTGTATGCGGTATGCTCATATTCTCCGGGTTGTTTCTCGTATACGCCGCTGTTTCGATATTTACAATAGAAGGAATTGAGTTTATGAACGTGCTGACAGACGGAGGCAGGGAGTTTGGAACGTATCCGTATTCAATATACGGGGACGGAATTTTGAAGTTTCTCACTTATATCATCCCGCTTGCCTTGTTTCAATATTACCCGATGCTATATCTTTTCGGGATGGAACGCTCGCCGCTGTATATGCTCACGCCGCCCGCAGGTATGCTGTTCCTCATACCTGCCTATGGATTCTGGCGTTTCGGATTGCGGCGGTATAAATCAACCGGCTCGTAACCGGGGATTTTCTCAAAACCATACCGGGGATTTTTTTAACCATATAAAAATAACAGAGAAAAGAAAAGCATTGCAAATATACTCTTCTTCCCTCTACAAAGCCCTTTCCGTACCGGAAAAATAATACTGTGCCTGTGCGTTCCAAAGCTGACTGTAGAGCTTATCTTTCTCCGTCAATAGTTCATCGTGTGTTCCTGATTGAACGATACCTCCCTCATCAAAGACGATAATCCGGTCACAAAACCGGCAGCTTGACATACGGTGCGAAATATAAAGTGTTGTTTTTTCCTCCACCATATCGTCAAACCGTTTATAGATATCATACTCCGACACGGGATCCAGTGCGGAGGTCGGTTCGTCCAGTATTACGACGGGCGCATTTTTATACAATGCCCTAGCGATGGCAATTTTTTGGGCTTCTCCTCCGGACAGCTCAATTCCTTTCTCCTGTAACTGATATATGTTTGTGTGAATCCCCTCCGTCATAGTTTCCAGCCGTTCTCCGAACCCTGCTTTTCCCAAGCACTCTTCTATCCTGTCATGGTTAAAATCCAATGACGCCGATACATTTTCAGCCAGCGAAAAAGAAAATAACTTATAGTCTTGAAACACAACGGAAAATACTTTCATGTATTCATAATAATCATACTCCTTGATGTTGATACCGTTCAGCAAAATCTCACCCTCTGTCGGATCGTAAAGACGGCAGAGCAGCTTAACAAACGTAGATTTTCCGGCACCGTTTTTTCCGACCAGTGCCATTTTGCTTCCTGTTTCCAGTGTTATATTCACATGGGATAATACCATATGGCTGTTGTTCGGATACCGGAATGAAACATCCCTGAATTCAATACTGCAGTTCTGTTCCGTTATTTCCCTGACCGGCAATGTCCCGGTATTTTTCCGGTTTTCAATTTCAAGGAAATCACTGAAATACGCAAGGTATTTACTTTGGATTTCTACCGACACATAGACCTCAATAATACCGGACAAACTGACGCTGAGTTCCCTCATGGCACCGACATACCTCAAGACGTTACCGGTAGAAATCAATCCCGCAATAGCCTTTAGTCCTACATAAATATAACTGGAGGCTTCAAAAACCGCACCGATAACACTTCCGGCAACCGACGCCAGATGATAATTTTTAAGCATACCTGCCGCAATATTTTCACAGAAAATATTATCTTCTTCGATTTCATTCATGATCATATCTTTCATACGGTATAACCGAATGTCTTTTCCGCTTTCGTATCGGTACACAAACCCGAAAAAATACCTGAATCTTCGGTTTGCCTCCACATTTTTATCAAACACCTCCTGCTCCCGTCTGCCAATCCACCGCTTGATAAGATAGGATGCCAGAAGCGTCAATACTAAAAAGAAAACAGTAAAAACCCCGCTGTACCATTGATTCAGGAAAAATCCAAAACCGGATAATACTTTGCCTGTAACCGGTAAGAACAATGCAGCCAGAAGTCCCACGGAATAAACAATCTTGCATATCCGTTCAATCAGGTCGCCAAACTGTGAACAAAACCCCCATATGCCCCCGTAACTGCTCATCCCCTCATTGGCTTTGTGAATCAGCTCTAAGGTACTCTTTTTCTCAAGCGTTTCATAATCCAACTGAAACGATTTTTCGCAGATAATTTGATTGATCCTTACCGAAATGATGCGCTTCTGAACGATAATGATTTTGTCCAGACCCCAGCGGAGTACGCCGATAACCAAAATACTGAACACCATAATCAGCACATACTCCATAATATCGGATACCGGTTCTTTACTGATTATCATATCCAAAATGATACTCCCAAAAATAATACCCGGAAACATTTCGGCTGCCGCAACCAGTTTCGCAACGAAAAGAGTCGGGAGGTATGCGGGCAGTAATTTTGTTATCAGCCGCAGAACTTTTAAAATGGTATTCTTTTTACTCTCCATTTGTTGTCACCGCCTTTTCCTGATAGTAATGACTTTGAATATCAAAAATTTCTTTATATTTCCCTTGTTTCTGAATCAGCCGGTCATGAGAACCCTCTTCCAAAATCCTCCCATTTTCAAGGAAGAAAATACGGTCACAGAATTTGGTACTCGCAAGACGGTGAGAAATAAAAACAGATGTTTTCTCTTTCGTTATCCGGTTGTATTCTTCGTACATCTGACTTTCCGCAATCGGATCCAACGCAGCGGTCGGCTCATCAAGAATCAGAAACGAACCGTTTTTATAAATTGCTCTGGCAAGCAAAAGCTTTTGTGTTTCCCCTCCGGATAATTGAATGCCGCCGCTGTCCAAGGTCTGGGTAATATATGTTTTTTCTTTCCTTGGAAGAGAATCAACCTTTTCCCACAATCCCGCCTTTTTTAGGCAGGAAACAACTCTTTCCCGTTTGATGTCTTCTTTTTTGCAGCCTGCGACATTGGAGGCAATCGAAAAAGATAACGGCTGGATGTCCTGAAACAATACGCTGATCAAAGATTGGTACTCCAAAATATTGATCTCCGTAATGTCTTTTTGATCAATCAGTATCTTTCCGCCGGTCGGCTGATACAAACCGCATAACAGCTTGACAATCGTTGTTTTGCCGGCACCGTTATTTCCGACCAGTGCTATTTTTTCACCGGAATGTATTGTAAAATTCAGATGGGATAATGTATCATGCTCCGCACCGGGATACCGGAATGAAACATCCCGAAACTCAATGGAGAACGGGCGGTCAGGGTCCGGGGCTTTTTCGCCTCCCTCATATATGAAGTTATCCTTCGTATTCATCACCGTATTAAAATAATTGATTGCCTGACTGGATGTCCGAATCCTGCCGAACGAAAGGGAAATGGAGTACATCCATCCCGAAAAACCGGCGATCAATCCGAGGAAGAAAGTAAATTCAGCGGGGGTTATTTCTCCGGAAACAGCCATGTTGATTAAAATGAGATAGGCAATAATATCCCTCGCCGCCAAACAGATATGATCGGAAATGTTCGGGAAATACCATCTCAGTTCGGTTCGGGCAGCATAGCGGGAAGCCGCACGGACCACTCTCTCATATACCGCATGGAACCAGCCCTCCATCCGGTAGACCCGTATATCCTTTCCGGCTTTTAAATCCAGTCCATTGTTATCCAAATAATCCATTGTGCGGTATATTTCGGAGTTTTCATCCATCAACCCGTCTTGAAACCGGATTGCATGGGAGCGCAATGACAAATCCAGTACGCACATGACAATCATAGCAAGAAGGATACGGATATCGAGAAAGATAACCGATGACCCATATACAATCAGCCCAAGAATACAGATAACAATTTCAACCGACTCTTTCATAAGATGTTCCATTCCGGTCCAGTCACTGTTTATCGACCATGCTCCTTTTTGAATCTCGTTTTGCCGTGCCTGCGGTTCAATATTTGAATAGTCCGCAGAGAGATTTTTGTCAACATATTGATAGCAAAAATGGTTTCTTCTTGTGAACTGGCATTTTAAAGTGATCCGCGAATCCAAAACACCTGTGACGGTATTGATTACGGCAGACAGCAATAAGATACCGATGATTGACCATATAAAAAATGAAACATCCCCCTCTGTAATTCCGGCAATGGCAACGGTCGGTATTAATGTTGTTATAAACGGCACAGACATTTTGCTTACCATGTAAACCGGAATCTGCCAGCGGATAGAGCGATACCTTATAAATAAAGCTTTTAGAATGGAAAACACATTACGCAATACCAATGTGTTTTCCGGAGATTTTTTTTGGCTCTTCATTCGTTTCCCCCTGTTTCATCATTTCTGTACTCCCATTTTACAGGGTTTATTTCCTTTCCTGATTTAAGAAACACAAACTCATCTCAGAAAATCCGGCTGCCACATCTTTATATAAAGTATAACACATATTACTGTGAGCGTTAAGTATTTTTGACGGACGATTTCTCCCCGGAGCTTTTACTTAAAAATGTAATTGCTTTCTTTTTGCCAATCCTCTATAATATTCATAGGCATTATTTATCTCGGAATGGAGAATGATAAGTTGAGAGAACACAAACTTATGAATGTCAGAAAGTATGTGGATGACATTTTTGAAAAGCTGGAAAATGCTGATGAAAAACGTGCCGCTTATATCCATTCATACGGCGTTTCACAATGCTGCAGCATATTGGCAATCAAGTGCGGATTGGATTCGGAATTGGCAGCAGCCATTGGTTTATTGCATGATATATATTCCTATAAAACCGGCGTCACCGCACTGCACTCACAAAACGGTGCGGAAATGATACGGGTTGCATTTAAGTATGACCTGAAAGATCTTTTTTCTGATGAAGAACAAATCATTATCCAATCCGCCGTTTACCACCATTCAAGCAAAAACCTTATACACGATGATTACGATGAATTATTGAAGGACGGCGATGTTTTACAGCATTTATCATTTGATAAGACATACAGACAGGAAAACAGTAAACGACTGTTTCGTATTTTGAAAGAACTGTCATTAACGAATCCGAATCCCGTTCTCCTTCCCAAAGCCCATTCCGCAGTAAAGCCTTTCCATCAGTCCCTTGCAGGTGATATTGCAGAATCTCTTGCAGAAAAGAAAATTACAGGAGAAAAATCCAATACGGAATATATGAGGATCATCCGTTACTTTCCGGAAGAGAGTGCATTTGATGAATTGGAAAACGCGTGGTGTGCCGCCTTTGTTTATCACTGTTGTATCGAAGCCGGACTTTCATTGCCCATTCGCGATCCGCATACTGCTGATAACATAGCAAATTGCCGCTTTGCCTGCGTTTTGGCTTGGTATGAGTGGGGTATGGAAAACGGTTTCTGCTATTTTGAAAAGGACAGCTTTGTTCCCGTCCGCGGTGACATTGTCATTTATCATAATATTATCCCGAAGGAAAACAAACCGGAAAGCAGCACTTGGTGCGATCATATAGGGATTGTGCTTTCCTGCGGCAGGGACGGGCTGATTACCGCGGAAGGAAATGCCGGCAACAAAAATGTTTCGGATATCATTTTCCGAAAACGGGACGGTACGATCGGCTGCTATATCCGTATCCCAAAGGATTATGTATACGACGGATGGAAAACCGACTTTAAAACCGGCAGGGAAAAAGTAATAACATTGGGAGGATCCTATTGCAATGACAGATAAACTAAAAGGACAGCTTCGGTTTCTGACAGAATCTGACAAAATGAAAACGGTGTCCCGGCAAACGCTGCTTGCAGATAAGTCCCGTGAAGAAACAGATGCCGAACACTCATGGCATTTTTCATTAATGGCATTGACTCTTTTTGAATATGCCGGATTTGACGGGATAGATATTGACCGTGTACTCCGAATGGCAATTGTACATGATTTGGTAGAGATATATGCCGGAGATACTTTTGCCTATGATACAAAAGGGTATGCGGATAAAGAAAAACGGGAAAGCGAAGCCGCCGGCAAATTATTCGCTATGCTTCCCCCGGCTCTTGCTTCGGAATACAGGACACTTTGGGAAGAATTTGATAAAATGGAAACACCCGATTCAATATATGCTGCCGCAATCGACCGTTTTCAGCCTTTTCTTAATAATTACCTGACAAACGGGCATACTTGGGTAAAACATGGTGTTACTGCGGATAAAGTATATCAGCGTATGGCGCCTGTGAAAACTGCTTTACCGGAGCTATGGGAATTTGTTGAATATGTAATCCGGGACAGTTGTGAAAAAGGTTATCTGAAATGACAGTTTTTTATGTCGTTTCCTATAGAATGTTCCTTTTGAAAGCTATGAAAAGAAGCTCAATTGTTTATCAAAAGATCGGAGAGAGATATGGATAATAAAATGATTTTAAACAGCAGAAATGAAAAAACAATCAGTGTCTGGCTTGAGTGTCTGATTTTTTTTCTTGTATTTTTTATATGTGAAGCAATAAAAGCAATTATTACAATAATCCCGATATTTGTAGAGGTTTTTAAGGCATTGGAAAAAGAAATCACAACGCACGGGACGATTCGTTTCGATATGAAAACCATCAATAAGCTTACCTCTTCGCTGACGGCAAAGCCCTCTGTCATGATACCCCTCCTTTTTTCATGCATTATCACAATCGCCGGTGTACTTTTTTACTGTAAATTTTTCAGAAAACGGTCTTATGCTTCTATGGGTATTGTAAAAAAACACGCCGCAGCCCATTATTTCATCGGGATGTTTTGGGGAATCTTTCTTTTATCTTTGATTTACTTTCTGATGCATATCAGCGGACACACCGGTACGATCCGTTATATGGGATTTGATTATTTACTGATTCCGTTCTTCCTTGGTTTTATAATACAATCGGCAAGCGAAGAAATCCTGATGCGCAGTTATTTAATGAATAGCATTGCCGCTAAATCAAATATTACGGCTGCGGTATTATTGAATTCTTTTATTTTTATGGCACTGCACCTTTTAAATACCGGCGTAACGATATTATCTTCCCTTAATATTTTTATTTTCGGTATCATTTTCTCATTGATTTTTCTGATTACGGAAAACATTTGGATGGTTTCAGGTATGCATTTCTTTTGGAATTTCGCATCCGGCTGTATCTTGGGAAGCAAGGTAAGCGGCAGTGAAACGTTATCCTTATTTTCTATCCCCTTTACCGG
>DBDL01000193.1 GCA_002293545.1 Lachnoclostridium sp. UBA933
ACTCTCAACTCTCAACTCTCAATTCTCATTCTATCACTCATCATCCACTCGTGTGTTGAGCCTGCCCCGCAAATTCCGGCAAATAAATTGGAAGAAAGCCATATTACGGAAGACTTAATGCTGTTAAACAAAAGCTTTGCAGCGCTTGAAAATGAAGAGATTGAACATTACATTGATTCTTTAAAATTGGATATGTCGCAGACCTCTACCGGTTTGCGTTACAAAATAATAAACGAAGGAAACGGCAATTCTTTTCAAAAAAAGGACAATGTAACTTTTTCTTACTCTATCCGCACATTAGACGGCACTGAATGCAAAGAGATGAAAAATGTAACAACCACCATCGAATTAGGTAAAAACGAAATAGAAAGAGGGATCGAAGAGGCTGTAATGCTGTTAAAAGTTTCGGGTAAAGGACAATTTATCATCCCTTCTCATTTAGCGTTCGGAGTTTCCGGTTACAAAAATTGCATACCGCCATGGATGTCCGTTCTTTGCGAAATAAACATAATAGAAAGCAAATTAAATCGTTAATTTAAAAGCAAGTACGCTTAGTTGTATTATGGTATATCGCTCTATTCTCATAAAAAATATCGTTCAATAGAAAAAATATTCAAGTTGTAATTTAAAAATCAAAATATTATTATGTCCAAGTATCTAAAAATAGTTCTCTTCTCATTATTGGCAGTTAGTATTGCCTCCTCGTGCAGCAAACGGAAAACGTATGCCGATTACCTAAAAGAAGAACGAAAAACCATTTCAAGCTATATCGAAGCTAACAATATCCAAATTCAACACGCTAAACCCGAAAGCGACTCAACGTGGGTTACGGATGATGGAAAAGATATTTACTGGAAAACAACTTCCGGTCTCTATTATCATCAGATTGAATTGGGAGACGGACCAATATCTCCGGTAACCGGATGGAGGGTGTACATCCATTACATTGGAACAACACTTTCCGGAACCGTCGTATACAACCATACAAATAATGAACCCGATCCTGCCTGGTTTGACGTTTCTCCCAATCCAAATAAACAACCATTCGGTAGCGGATTTCATGAAGCTGTAAAAAACATGCGTACTGGCGGTCATTGCAAAATTATCGTACCGTTTAACCTCGGAAACGGATATAATCAGACGTTAGGAGGAAAAAGTTCTTCAGATTCCGACAATCATACGCCAATGGTGTATGAAATATGGTTACTTCGCGTAGAGTAAAAGATTTGTCTTTTACTCTTTTTCTCACTAATTTTGTGCTATAAAAAACTTATCATAAACGAATCCAAATATGATTTTATTCTTCCAAAAAGAGGATGCCGGAATAATCGCAGTAAATGCGGAGCAATCTCTTAGTAGTCAAGATATTGAAAAATTGAATTGGCTTTTTAGCGGTGCGGTTTACAAGCAGGAGCCTGTTATAAACGGCTGGTTTATCGGTCCGCGTCGCGAAATGATTACCCCCTGGAGTACTAACGCTGTCGAAATTACCCAGAACATGGGTATCAAGGGAATCCTTCGTATCGAAGAATTTTTTGCGGCAAAAGATGCCGGTTCGGAACACGACCAGATGCTTCAACGGGTATATAACGGTCTGAACCAGGAAGTTTTTACAATAAACAAGCTGCCGGAACCGATTCTTTATATCGAAGAGATTGATGCCTATAATAAAAAGGAAGGATTGGCACTGAGTCCGGAAGAGGTTGATTACCTGAATGAAATCAGCCAAAAAATTGGTCGTAAGCTAACAGATAGCGAAGTGTTTGGATTTTCGCAAGTAAACTCCGAGCATTGCCGGCATAAAATTTTTAACGGAATTTTCATCATTGATGGAGAAGAAAAGGAGAGTTCTCTTTTCAAGTTAATCAAGAAAACGTCCGAGCTAAATCCTAATAAATTAGTTTCCGCATACAAAGACAATGTGGCTTTCAATGAAGGTCCCGTTATTGAGCAATTTGCCCCAGCAAGCGGTGATAAACCCGATTTTTTTGAGGTAAAAGAGATAAAATCCGTTATCTCGCTGAAGGCGGAAACTCATAACTTCCCTACCACAGTCGAGCCGTTTAACGGTGCTGCTACCGGAACCGGAGGTGAAATTCGTGACCGTCTCGGCGGCGGAAAAGCCAGCTTGCCGATTGCCGGAACAGCCGTCTATATGACCTCATATCCGCGCACCGAAGCCGGGCGTGCATGGGAACAGGCGATGCCTGAACGCAAATGGCTGTATCAGACACCCGGACAAATTCTTATTAAAGCTTCTAACGGTGCAAGCGATTTCGGAAATAAATATGGCCAGCCGCTTATCTGTGGCTCCTTATTGACTTTTGAACACGCTGAAAATCAGAAGAAATTCGGTTTTGATAAAGTGATTATGCTTGCCGGCGGTGTTGGTTTTGCCAAGCTGAAAGACAGCCTGAAAGGCGAACCGCAAGTAGGTCAAAAAGTCGTAGTAATGGGTGGCGACAACTACCGCATCGGTATGGGTGGTGGAGCTGTATCTTCCGTTGAAACAGGCGTTTATGACAATTCCATTGAGTTAAATGCGGTGCAACGTGCTAACCCTGAAATGCAAAAAAGAGCAGCAAACGTAATCCGTACGTTAGCCGAATCGGATAACAATCCGATTGTTTCCATTCATGACCACGGTGCAGGCGGACATTTAAACTGCTTGTCGGAATTGGTTGAAGCTACCGGCGGAAAAATTGATATGGATAAACTGCCTGTGGGCGATCCTACCTTATCTGCAAAAGAAATTATCGGCAACGAAAGTCAGGAACGTATGGGCTTGCTTGTCGATGAGCAAAATATTCCGCTGATTCAAAAAATAGCCGACCGTGAACGTGCCCCGATGTATGTTGTCGGAGAAACAACCGGCGATATGCAATTTGTTTTTGAAAAGGAAAACGGCGAAAAGCCAATTGATTTACGGTTGGATTATATGATCGGAAAACCGCCTCGCACGGTAATGAACGATAAAACAGTGGATGAAAAATTCGCATCCGTAAACACCGATCCGGCAAAAAATCAACAGTATATTGAAAACGTGTTGCAGTTGGAATCGGTTGCTTGTAAAGATTGGCTAACGAATAAAGTTGACCGGTCGGTGACAGGTAAAATTGCCAAACAGCAATGTGCCGGAGAAATTCAGCTTCCGTTGAATGACCTGGGAGCCGTGGCGTTGGATTATCGTGGAAAATCAGGTATTGCAACTTCTATCGGACATGCACCGATGGCAGCAATGGTTGATCCTGCTGCCGGTTCTGTACTTGCCATTGCCGAGGCATTAACCAACATAGTTTGGGCGCCGTTAGCTGAGGGATTGGAAAGTATTTCGCTGAGTGCTAACTGGATGTGGCCCTGCAAAAATCCGGGCGAGGATGCTCGTTTATACAAGGCCGTAGAAGCGTGTAGCGACTTTGCCTGTGAATTGGGAATCAACATTCCGACCGGAAAAGATTCACTTTCGATGACGCAAAAATACGGCGATGAGAAGGTTTTCTCGCCGGGAACAGTTATTATTTCTGCCGGTGCGGAAGTCTCGGATGTACGCCGGATTGTCAGCCCGGTTATCGTTAATGATACGGAAACAGCTATTTTACATATTGATTTCTCTTTTGATGAGTTGAAATTAGGTGGTTCGGCGTTAGCTCAATCTTTAAATAGATTAGGCGATGGGGTTCCGACCGTGAAAGATGCCGAATATTTTGCAGATGCTTTCGAAGCTGTTCAAGTGTTGATTAACAAAAACTTAATTCTTGCCGGACACGATATTTCTGAAGGCGGTATGTTGACCGCGTTGCTCGAAATGTGTTTCGCCAATACGCAAGGCGGCTTGAAGGTAAACCTGGATATGCTCGGAGAAGCGGATATTGTAAAAATCCTGTTCAGTGAAAATCCGGGTATTTTAATCCAGGTGAAAGATAAAAAAACGGTAGAAAAAATACTGAAAGATGCCGGTATCGGGTTTGCAGAAATTGCTGTTCCGGTAAAAGAACGCCGGATACTGGTTCAAAAAGGCAAAGATTCATACTGTTTTGATATTGACTCATTGCGTGATTTGTGGTTCAAATCTTCCTATCTGTTAGATAGAAAACAAAGCGGCGAGCAATGCGCCAAAGAGCGTTTTGAAAACTATAAAAATCAACCGCTAAAAATCAAATTTAATGATTCGTTCAGCGGAAAACTTTCCAAATACGGTTTATCTGCCGGCCGCCGGAATTCGTCAGGCATCAAAGCCGCCATTATCCGCGAAAAAGGAACAAACGGCGAGCGCGAAATGGCATACTCAATGTGGCTTGCCGGATTTGATGTAAAAGATGTTCACATGACCGACCTTGCTTCGGGACGCGAAACGCTCGAAGATGTAAACTTAATTGTTTTCTGCGGCGGATTTTCAAATTCCGATGTACTCGGTTCGGCAAAAGGATGGGCAGGCGGATTCCTGTACAACGAAAAAGCAAAAGCAGCATTGGAAAAATACTATGCCCGTCCCGACACGCTGAGTCTCGGCATTTGTAACGGCTGCCAATTGATGGCTGAACTAAACTTAATTTATCCGGAACACGCGCAAAGCCCGAAAATGCTGCATAATAATTCGCACAAATTTGAATCCAACTTTATTGGATTGGATATTCCGCAAAATGAATCGGTTATGTTCGGTTCGCTTTCCGGAAGCAAACTCGGAATCTGGATTGCCCACGGAGAAGGTAAATTTGATTTGCCTTACGCAGAAAAAGAGTATAACATCATTGCCAAGTATGAATACGACGGCTATCCTGCCAATCCGAACGGGTCGCGATATGCGGTTGCCGGCATTTGCTCCAAAGACGGTCGTCATTTAGCGATGATGCCTCACCTGGAAAGGGCAATCTTCCCTTGGCAATGGGCACACTATCCGCTCGACCGCAAAAACAGCGATGAGATAACGCCGTGGATTGAGGCGTTTGTGAATGCACGGAAATGGATTGAGAATAAGTGATAAGCGAATTGAGTGATAAGTTACGGAAGTTACTTATCACTCATTTTTTGATGATGTCTTAAAAATCTCTTGAACGCGGATAACGCAGATTTACTTTATATTATTGCGAGTATTTTCCTTCTGTCCCGTCAGGGGTAGAAAGAAATCCGCACACAACCTCATCCCGAATTCTATGCCCAACTACATCGAAGAAAAAATATTCGAAAAGGAAAATTTTTCCGCCAATCCTTTCCCTAAAGGAGAATATGAGGATTGTGTTTTCAGAAACTGTGAT
>DBDL01000135.1 GCA_002293545.1 Lachnoclostridium sp. UBA933
CTCATTGTGTGTTCAGGAGGATGTGCAATCCTTTTCCCCTTTCCAAAGGATGTATCAAACATCACTTGATATGTACATTACATTATACTAAGAAAAGTGAAAAAATTCAAGTGTAAAATTATGAAATCATTTGCCAATCATTTGCCACAATTTCAGAAAATTCAGAAAACTACTCTTGTAGAAGATTTTTTCTGCCAAGGTTATTCTCCATGTGCTTATCCAGAACCTCAAACCATGTCGGACCGGCTGATAAAATGTATTCATGAAAATCCATATCAGTATAGTTTATTCCCAGTATTTTCCTTGCCTTCTTTTGCAATTCCATAATTTCCAAATAACCGACCGAATATTTCAGGTAGGAAGCCGGTTCGTCCAATACCGCCTGATAAAGCTCTTCACATGCTTCCTCATCCTGAATACGAAACCCTGACAGATAATTCATCGTATCTTTCAGAGTCCAGCCGTTATAATTAACCCCGATATCACAAAGGGACGTAAGCATTAACGAGGAGATGGTGCTGTATTCCAGTATCTTTGCAATATTGTCTGCCAATCCGGCGTAGCGATACGAATAGATTTCTGCATAGGTTGCCCAGCCCTCCGTATACCCTCCGAAATTCAGCAGACCTTGAAGCAGTGATACCTGGTGTTCATTTTGATACACGGATTGGTACAAGTGACCGGGATAACCTTCGTGTGCCAAGGTGGGGAACAAATCCGTGTCCTCGTACCGGGCGGCTCCGTTTATATAAATAATGTTTTCATCACTTTTGTCCATAGGGGGTACAAGATAAAATGCCGGACTTAAATATTTTTCAAGCGAAGGGTGTACATATTTTACTTCATAGTTTACCTTTTCACCTTCCGGGAAACTGTCTTTAACAGCTTGCTCCAAGGTTTTCAGTATATCGGAGGGGGTGCTGGAGTGAACGCCCGCTTGAAAGCTTCTGGTAAACAGCGTTGGGTCCTCCAATGCCAATTGCTGAAGTTTTTCATTGGCGTCATTCATTGAACTTTCCAGTAAATCCCATATTTCATCCATCGGACGGAGTGTCCCTACTTCATATTCCACTTTATATTTATAAAATTTTCGTCCTTCTTTTAAGGTGCTCAATCCGCCGTCGCTTTTGGCTTTCCCCTGAAGGGTTTCCAGTCCGAGAATCAAAGCCTGATAAGCGTGAATGACAGAATTCAGAACGAGTTCTTTGTTTTTTTCCGCATAGCTCTCTTTTTCGCTGTCTGACAAGAAAGAAAGGTTTTCGGTGCGTTCCGGAAAAGTAGCAATCAATACATTCTCTTCGGGAGTTTTAATAAATTCCCTGCATTGCTTTATGATACCGGACACGGTAGAGGCATTCATATATGTGCGGTTTGCGGCACGTATTCTTTCAAATTGAATAATATTTTCAAAATAAGACGGCAGGGATTCTAAGATTTCAAAATAGCGCTCAATGTCTTTTTTACCGGAAAAATGAAATTCACACAGCAGGACAGGAAGCTGCGCCTGAAGCCCGGAAGTCGGGGAGAGTATTTGGTTGTATAAAAGAAAATCCTGTTCTTTCAGTAGNNCATGTGAGAAAGAAAGCGTGAGCGTGTCAAATAATACCTGCTGGGCGGGCGACAACGTATCGCGGTCAAAAGATGAGATTGCCTGATAACAATTTTCCGTCTGCGCCAGACCTTGTTTCATACTTTCAAGTGAATAGGAACCAAGCGGAGCCTTTGGCTGTACAATGCCGTAATCATCGGGGCTGTCTAATGAGTAATTCAGCGTAAGCGCGTCGTTCGATACTTCTTGTATAAACAACTGGTCGGTAAAATCGTTAAACTCCTTGTTTTCCGGTGTGGATTCGCCGCGGCAGCCGGTAAGAACAAACAGAAAAATAAAAAATAAGATGAGAAAATGTTTCATAAAAAGGATATCCTTTGAGTATGTTTATACAGTATATTGACATGTCTTGTAATTATGAGTTTATAAGCATATTTTTTTGTTTTAATCATAAGATTAAAGACACAGGAATGAAATGGAATGAAGGTGAAACCAAGCGTCATATAAAGAAACAGTAAGGAGGATTTTCCGTGGAAGATAAGCAGAAGAAAATACTTTCTAATTATGGTTTTGAAGTAAAAAACAGATACCGTACAAGAGGTGCCTGGGTTTTGGATACAAATCAGGGACTGAAGCTTTTGCGTGAGTATGGACAGTTGAGCCGGCATTTTCACTTTGAAAACAGATTAAAGAACAGTCTTTATCAAAATGGGTTGAACAGGCTGGATATTGTTGTTGAAAATCGAAACGGTGATCCGGTAACCGAAATCGAAAACGGTGAAAAATATATTGTTACCGACTGGTATTTTGGAGAAGAATGTAATCTGCAGAGCAATCAGGATTTGTATGAAGCGTCCAAAAATTTGGGCAGGCTGCATATGGCATTGACGGACTTTGAAACAGAAGAGGGCGACGGGGAAGAAGATGTCGGCTTTCGTTTTTCAAAGCATAATAAAGAGTTAAAACGGATTTATACATATATGCGGAACAAAAAAAGAAAAAATGAATTTGAGATTTTTGCGATTGACAGCTTCCCCGCTTTTTATGAGCAGGGGGTAAAAGCAGAAGAGCTCCTCTGTTGTTGTGATTATTATGCAAAAAAACAATGGGGATGCCGTAAAGTCTGTCATGGGGATTATAATCATCACAATGTAATTTTTACTGCCGACGGCGTAGCAACTACAAATTTTGGAAAAGCATGCGTTTGCCCGTCGCTTGTGGATGTTTATTATCTGCTCCGGAAGACAATGGAAAAAAACGATTGGGATATCGGAAAAGGAACGGTTATTCTGGACGGATACAAAGAAATCTGCGGGTTATCGCCGGAAGAGGTCGAGTTTCTCTATATCCAGCTTTTATTTCCGGAAAAATTCTGGAAGCTTATGAATCAATATTATAACCGAAAAAAAGCATGGATGTCCCAGCGGAATATGGAAAAGCTGATCAGTGTAAAAGAGCAGACCGAGGCACGGGAAAAGTTTTTGAATATGCTAAAAAACTATATGTAATAGGATTTTCCGGCGAATCATCTTTTTTATGGACAAAAGGTTTAAAACCCTCACCAATATCTGAATTCCATCATACATTAATATGAAGTAAAGTATTAAGGACCTGTTATGTAATAATGTGTATGGAAAGGAAGATTATATGGAACTCACTTCATTAGCGGGAATTATCGTAGGTTTAATTGCGGTTATCGGAGCTATGATTTTTAAACATATCAGCTTCTCGGTTTTTCTTAACCCGGCTGCAATTTTTGTAATCCTTATCGGGAGTGTCGCTTGTATACTGAATGCTTTTCCGGGAAAAGACTTAAAGAATCTCGGTAAGCTGTTCAAAATTATCTTTACCAGCGATTCTTCATCCGCCAACCGAAAAATAGAAATCATTAACACACTTGAAGAATTTGCTACGATAGCGCATCAGGAAGGAATATTGGCGCTTGAGGAAAAGACCGAAGAGCTTACCGACCAATTCATGAAAAAAGCAATGCAAATGACCGTAGACGGTGCGGAATATGAATACATGACAGAGGCCCTTGGCACCGAAATGCAGGAAATAGAAGAACGTCATAACTTAAATGCAAGTATTTTTTCCCAGGCGGGGACTTACGCACCGACCTTGGGTGTATTGGGTGCGGTCTTTGGGTTGATCGCCGCCATGGGGAGTATCGACGATACGGCAGCGATGGCTGAAGCTATTGCCGCCGCTTTTATCGCTACAATTCTGGGTATTTTCACCGGGTATGTCCTTTGGAATCCGTTTGCCAATAAACTCCGGATGAAAAACAAGCATGAAATGATAGAAAAAAGAATGATTGTGGAGGGTGTGATGGAAATAAGCAAAGGAGTTTCTCCGACTTTGCTTAAAAATAAACTGATTTCATTTTTATCGGAAACCGAAAAACAATTGCTGCCCGATAAAGGAGCCGAAAAATGATTTGCCGGAGCAGGTGCGGCAAGGAAAAATTGAAATAATTTAGGAGATGATGAGTTGTTCAAGAAAAGGAGAGAAGAACAGGATACGGAAATGAATGAATCCTGGCTGTTGCCGTATTCTGATCTCATGACATTGATACTGGCGTTGTTTATCGTTCTTTATGCCGCCAGCCGCGTGGATACGGATAAATTAAAAGCGATGTCCCAAGCATTTCAAAGCGTTTTATCAGGCGGTTCCGGAATCATGGACGGAACGACGGATGAAATGAAAATATTTGACGGAGGCGATAAAATTATTTCGGACGGGAATCTTTCTGCCTCTCCGAGCCCGACCGCTGAACCGGAGCAAACGGAGGATACGAAACAGAGTCAGATCGAAGACCTGAAAAAGTCCATTGAGAAATTCTTGTCAGAAAACGGCATGTCGGGGTCGTACAGTGTGGTAATCAAGGACAACATGCTGATAATAACATTGGACAGTGATGTACTGTTTCCTTCCGGAAGTTCAAAATTGGACAAAGAGGATAAAAAAATCGCCAGCAGACTGACCGGTTTAATACTCGACACCCAAAAGGAAGGTATCCCGATGAAAATCCAGGTTTATGGACATACTGACAATGTCCCGATTCATACGGCGAAATATTCCTCCAATTGGACACTCAGTCTGGATCGCGCCGCCAGTTTCTTATCGGCGATGATTGAAGGATCAGACTTGGATCCCCGTGCTTTTTCGGCAATAGGATGCGGAGATCTGAATCCCATTGCTTCCAATGACACCGCGTCGGGACGTTCCAAAAACCGGCGGGTGGAAATCACAATTATCCATTGACCTTCTATATGAAACGACATAAAACTTGTCATTTCATATAGCCCCTCCGGGGGAAGTGCCTTTAAAAACCTTTCAAACACTTTACGGTATTCCTTGTGATTTGAGAATAGATATGCTACAATATACTAATAGCCAGAATATTAATTCCGGAGGAACAAATGATCGTTCAAAAGGCTGATAATATTTATAAATTTCGCTATAAATGTATAATTTTTACGTTGTTGGCTGTTCTGATACTTATTGGCGGTTGTAAAAATAAGGCAGACCGGATTCATTCTAATGCACAAAACACGGCATTGCCGGACGCAGAGCAGTCCAGAGATTATATAGCCGTAGTAACAGGTGTTGATGCAGAGGACGCAAAATTATTTTTATATAATATTGACGCGGAAACCAATAGCACACTTGACTATACCGGAGCAACAAATTTCACCAATAAAAGTAACGGTCAGATTACGGCGGCTCAATTAACCCCCGGAGAAATTGTGGATATCTACTTGGAGGAAGGGTCGGAGGCACTTGTAAAAGTACAAGTTTCTCCGGATGTTTTTGAGGAAAATAATATTCAGGATATCCATGTGAATTCCAATGAAAGTTATATATCTTTTCGCAGTCAAAATTATCGTTACCAAATCGGGCTGGCTGTTTTTTCCCAAAATAAAATTATTGACGTGATGGAAATCAGTCCCGGCGACAGCGTGACAGTTCGCGGTGTTATGGGACAGGTATATTCTATTGTTGTTGAGAAAGGACACGGCTTTTTGCGGCCGCTTCACTATACTGACTTTATCGGCGGCAAAATGACGATCCAGGGGGAGATGATTATAAATATCTCGAAAAACATGCTGATACCGGTCAGAGAGGGAACCCATGAGGTAACGATGCAAAAAGGGGATTTTATCGGAACCAGGTCGATTGAGGTGGTTCGGGACGGTGAGGTGGAAATGGACATGTCAGCTTTCAAATATGTAAAGCCGGAGGAAGGGCAGGTTACGTTTCATATTACACCGGTCGGCGCGTTGGTTTATGTGGACAAAAAAGAAACGGACATCCTGTCACCGGTGTCGTTAAAGTACGGGAAACACAGTGTTACCGTTATGCTGGAGGGCTATACGACTTACAACGGGATATTGGATGTGCAGTCAGCAAACCCGACAGTCAAAATTGATTTGGCATCGGAAGATGCGGACATAGAGGACGGAGAAAAATCAGACCCCAAAGACGAACAGAAATCCAGTCCGGCGCCGGTATATGACAATGAACACAAGATTACGGTGAGCGAGCCAAAAGGGGCAGAGGTTTATCTGGACGGTATTTATAAAGGAACGGCCCCGGTCAGTTTTACAAAGGTAATCGGAACGCATACCATTATATTGAGTAAGGAGGGATATGTAACCAAAAGCTATACGGTTTCAATACTCAATGATGATGAAGATATTTTATGGAATTTTGCGGCATTGGTTCGTAAAGCGGGTGCCGGCTGAAACGGAGTTTCCGCACGGAAGGTGATTCGCTGAAATGATATATTATCAGATTGGAGGAAAGGGTATGAGCTACAAAGAAACGTATAAGGAATGGCTTGAGGGTGACTGTTTTGATGAGGGTACCAAAAAAGAGCTGGAGAGAATTCGTGACAATGAAGATGAAATCAAAGAACGGTTTTATGACGAGTTAGAATTTGGAACGGCAGGTCTGCGCGGGGTAATCGGCGCGGGAATCAACCGGATGAATGTGTATACGGTAAGGAAAGCGACGCAAGGTCTTGCCAATTATATCATTAAGAATAACGGACAGGAAAAAGGAGTTGCGATTGCCTATGATTCCAGACGTATGTCCCCGGAATTTGCGGATGAGGCCGCTTGCTGCCTTGCGGNNGCAATTTAAATCCTATGTGTTTGAGTCATTGCGTCCGACGCCGGAATTATCCTTTGCCGTACGGGAGTTAAAGTGCATTTCGGGAATTAATATTACGGCAAGTCATAATCCGCCGGAATACAACGGCTATAAAGTATACTGGCAGGACGGGGCACAGATTACCCCTCCGCATGATACAGGGATTATGGATGAAGTGAAGAATGTAACCGATTATGCTTCCGTAAGGACAATGCCGAAAAAAGAAGCAGTCGGCAAGGGATTGTATACCGTAATCGGAAAAGAGATTGACGATCGCTATATTGAAGAACTGAAAAAGCTTGTACTTCATAAAGAATGTATAAAAAAAGCACAGGCAGATTTGAAAATCGTATACACACCTTTGCACGGAACCGGTAATAT
>DBDL01000059.1 GCA_002293545.1 Lachnoclostridium sp. UBA933
GGGGAAGCAAGGGAGCTTTTGCGTGTCTGTATTCATAAAGGAGAAGACGGAAACGGATCGCCGATCTGGGAACCTGAAAATTACCTGATTAAATTCATACCCAGTGAAGACTTCAGTGATCCGTCGTATCATCTTCCGCACTTTTATGAGTTGTTTTCTCTTTGGGCAAATGAAGAAGACCGCCCCTTTTGGAAACGCGCGGCAGCGGCAAGCCGTGAATATTGGAAAAAAAGCTGTCATGAAGAAACGGGAATGTCGCCGGAATATGCCCATTATGACGGAACGCCGTACGAGAAAGTAACCGATGNNTGATGTGTTTTACAGTGATTCTTACCGGACAGCAGCCAATATCGGATTGGATTATGAATGGTTTGCACCGGAGGATTGGCACATCCAAAATAATAATAAGCTTCAAAAGTTTTTTATGGAAAAACATCGCGGCGAAGAGTATATGACATATACTATAGATGGGGAAGTGCTGGATCAGCCGGCATTGCATCCGGTTGCCGTCATTGCCGCAAATGCGATGGCTTCGCTTGCGGCAGACGGGAAATATGCGGAGGAATGTGTTCGTGAATTTTGGGAAACGCCGCTTCGGACAGGAGAAAGAAGATATTATGACAATTGTTTGTATTTGTTTACTTTGTTAGCATTAAGCGGAAGGTACCGCATTTGGTAGGCTGATTGGCGGGCGGAGTTTCCGGTGCGAAAAAATGTTATTTTGTGCCGGCGGAATTGTTTAAAAACCTGAAAAAAGGTAAAACTGTAGGAGGATAAGTGTAATGAGTTATGAAGTTGAAAAGCTTGAGAACAGTATGGTAAAGTTTACGATACAGGTGGAAGAAGACAAATTTGAGAAAGCAATGGAACGGTCCTATCAAAAAAACAAAGGAAAGATGTCCATACAGGGATTTCGTAAAGGGAAGGTACCGCGCGGAGTATTGGAAAAAATGTACGGTCCTGAGATTTTTTATGAGGATGCGGTGGATTTTATCATTCCGGATGCTTTTGATGAAGCGGCAGAAGACAGTGATTTTGAAGTTGTTGCTCGTCCGGAGATTGATGTGGTTGATATTGGGAAAGGAAAACCCTTTATTTTTTCTGCGGAGGTTGCGGTAAAGCCCGAAGTTACATTAGGTGAGTACAAGGGTCTTTGCATTGACAAAATGGATAATACGGTATCGGATGAAGATATCGACCGGGAAATTGACCGGGTAAGGGAGCAGAATGCAAGGATGATATCGGTGGAAGACAGGGCAATCAAGATGGATGATATCGCGGTCATCGACTATGAAGGATTTACTGACGGAGAAGCCTTTGAAGGCGGAAAGGGCAGTAATCATGAATTGACGATTGGAAGCCATAGCTTTATCGACACCTTTGAAGACCAGTTGATTGGAAAAAATATCGGTGACGAAGCAGATATCCACGTGACTTTTCCGGAAGAATACCACTCCGAAGCACTCAAAGGAAAATCGGCATTATTTAAAGTCAGGGTAAACGGAATCAAAACAAAAGAACTTCCGGAAGCAGATGATGAATTTGCCGGTGAGGTTTCCGAGTTTGATACACTGGACGAATATAAAGAAAGTATCCGGAAGGATTTAACAGAAAAAGCAGAAAAACAAGCAATTGCCGCAAAAGAAGATGCGGTGATCGAGCTTGCGATAGAAAATGCGTCAATGGAGCTTCCCGAACCGATGATACAGGAAGAAACGAGAAAGCTGATCAAAGAATTTGCTATGCGGCTCCAGGCACAAGGGCTGCAGATGGATCAGTACATGAAAATGACAGGGATGGAACCATCCGCATTCACGGAACAAATGACGCCGGAGGCAGAAAAAAGAATCAAAACCAGATTGGTTTTAGAAGAAATTGCAAGGAACGAGGGGCTGGAAGTTACGGAACAGGAAATTGAAAACGAGGTCGAAAAGGAGATAAAGAATGTATCGGCAATGTACCGTATGGAACCGGATCAGGTGAGGGAGATGCTGGAAACCNNGTGATTCAGAAAGCGATTGATTTTCTCGTGAAAGAAGCCGTGGAAACAGAGCCGAAAAAGAAGAAAGAAAAAGCGGAAACAAAAAAAGTAGATAAAGGGATGGAACAGGAGGACTAAACATGTCATTGGTACCAATGGTCATAGAGCAAACAAGCCGGGGCGGCGAGCGCTCTTATGATATTTATTCGAGATTATTAAAGGAAAGAGTTATCTTTTTAGGGGAAGATGTAAATGATGTAACGGCAAGTCTTGTGGTTGCACAATTGCTTTTCCTGGAATCGGAAGATACGGAAAAAGATATCAGCTTATATATAAACAGTCCGGGCGGTTCCGTAACGGCGGGTATGGCAATCTATGATACGATGAACTATATTAAATGTGACGTTTCTACTATATGTATCGGGATGGCGGCAAGTATGGGTGCGTTCCTGCTATCCTGCGGAACGAAAGGCAAACGTCTTGCATTGCCGAATGCAGAGATTATGATACACCAGCCTGCCGGCGGGGCAAAGGGACAGGCAACGGAAATACAAATTGTAGCGGAAGAAATTATAAAAACGAAGAAAAAAATCAATCAAATATTAGCGGAAAACACAGGACAGGATGTTGAGAAGATTGCAAATGACACGGAACGGGATTATTATCTTAACGCTCAGGAAGCATGTGAATACGGTTTGGTGGATAAAGTAATCAAAAACCGCAGCGAAGCAGTAAAATAGAGTGGAATAATGAGGTGAATGAATGGCAGGGAAAAATGATAATTACCTGGCGCACTGTTCTTTTTGCGGAAAAGCAGAGAATCAAGCCAGAAAATTAATTGCGGGACCCAAGGGGATTTTCATATGCGATGAATGTATTGAGATATGCAGCGATATCATCGAAGATGAATTTCAAAATGAATACGAAGACACAGCGGAAATTGAAATTAATTTACTGAAACCAAAAGAAATCAAAGAATTCTTGGATGATTATGTGATCGGTCAGGAAGAGGCAAAACGTGTATTGTCAGTCGCCGTCTATAACCATTACAAGCGCATTTTATCCGAAAAGGATTTGGGGGATGTGGAAATCCAAAAAAGCAATATTATTATGGTGGGTCCTACCGGTTCCGGCAAGACCTATTTAGCGCAGACATTAGCGCGGTTATTGAATGTCCCGTTTGCGATTGCCGATGCGACAACATTAACCGAAGCGGGGTATGTCGGC
>DBDL01000005.1:0-30097 GCA_002293545.1 Lachnoclostridium sp. UBA933
CGGTATGACATTATTTGCGTCTGCCGTAACAATATCGGGAAACAAAATCATTAAAATAAATACGATCGCTATTGCTTTTTTCACTTTGGGTCCTCCTTTTTCTGCAAGCCGTTCATAGATAATCCATCCATATCAGGATAACACACGGAATAAATTTATTTTATACTGTCCTTGAATTGTCTGTTTCCTGTCCCTTAACAAAACTCCGGAGGGGCTATAGGAAATGACAGTTTTTTTATGTCGTTTCCTATAGAAAATCTGACGGGCAGTATGCCCGTCAGATGCATGGAGATGTTTATTACTTTGTAAACTTGCCGTTATCTTTTGTCAATGGGAAAGTGTGTCCGTAAGTCCTGTCGCCCCCGCGAGAATAAAAGCAATGCCTGCGTAAATGCTTGCAACGTTTACAAGCGTAATGATTCCTATCAGCGGCATAACCAGAAATGCAGCGCCGCATACAACCATCAGAATCCCGCCGGTCAGCACCCAGCACCATGTTTTCACTTCTATTTTTTTCATTTCTATGCTTCCCCATATATGCATCATACCCGCAAACAGCGACCAAATCGCCACAAACGTTTCAATGGCAAGTAAACCGTATACTTTCGTCGATGCCGCACCAAAAAACATAATCAAACCAAATGCCAAACTGATCAGCCCCGAAACAATATCTCCTAACCGACGGCTTTCTTTCTTTCCGAAATACTTAATGATTAGCATTAGACCATAAACAATGGCTGCCAGTGAAAACAGCTCAACAATCCAAAGATGATGAAAGAAAAGACAGATTCCCATAATGATAACCAGTACATAAACAATGGCACCAAGTATTTTCATACCCCCTGATAACTTTTGCTTTGCCATGAATGAATCCTCCTATATAAATTTTTATTTTATGCAATATATGAAATACCGTCACTCTTGATTCAAGAAATCAAATACTCTCTGTATTGCAGTCACATATTCTTCATGATAACCATAATCATACCATATGTAAAGAAATTTGGTACGAATCGACATAAAAACAACGTGAACGCCATGGCTTCCGCTGGTATCTCCTTTGATTCCTACAGGAATTTTCATTTATCCCGCCCCGATTTTCATTTTCCGTTCCCGGTATTTTCCGTATCGGCAATAACATAAACCATCGGCGTATAAAAAATCCCATCCTTATATTTTTCTTCCTCCAGCTTTGCAAAGCCAAGCCTTTTATATATTTCCACCGCATACGGCGAAGAATTGACCGTTATCATGTTCTTTTGTAAATTTCGTTTTCGGCAGACCGCCACAATAATATGAAACAGCTTTTTGGCAACCCCGCTGCGATGGTATTCTTTTTTCACAAATAAAAGACTGAGATGCTGATTACCGCGAAGCGCAATCAGCCCGATCAATTTGTCCTCCTCATAGGCACCGTAAAATAGAATCTCCTTCCTTTTCAGCATTTCCGACATGTTCTGAAAAGAAATGAAGTGAAGAAAGGATTTGATTCCCTGTTCATTGTAGTAAGGCGCATTAAACTCATAGAACACCTCTTTTATCAATCTCAATGCTTCTCTCAGATGCATTTCTGTGATTTCGTATATTTGCATTGAATATCCTGCTCCTCCATGACTTTTGTATCACTTTTTCCTATATAGGATACTGTATTTCCGATGTTTTTGCAAGAGCTTCCATTCTCCCGGCATGGCAATGTGATATTAGGATACCCGATATTTCAGGCTTGCAAAAAACACCAATCCGACAAGGTATTTTCATTGACATTGAACTTTCCGGAAGATATAATTNNTGTTTATTTTTTCATGGGATGTCAGCGCTTTCCGGCCTCATTAACTCATTGACTGCTTTCATTGACTTTTTCTTTCTCAAAATATATAATTTACCCATAGCTAAGCTATGGATTATGATATAAAATCGTTTCAAATGCTTGAAAGGAGCCGCCGCCTTATGAAACAATTATTCAATGATAACTGGATCTTTATAAAACGTCCTTTTGGTACGGACCTAAATGATTTTATAGAAAGCAGCGAATGGATGCCCGTCGATATACCGCACGACTGGATGATTTATGATATCGGCGATATGTCCGATACAACAGGCTGTTACAAAAAAACCTTTATCGTTCCGGACATCCGAAAAAACATTTTCCTCCGGTTTGAAGGCGTACATATGGATACTGCCATTTTCCTTAACCGACAGAAAATTTTTGCATGGAAATACGGTTATTCCACGTTTGACGTGAATGTAACCGGTCTGCTGAAACAGGGCGCCAACGAAATCATCGTAAGAGCAAATTATCAGCTTCCAAACTGCCGTTGGTATCCGGGTTCCGGCATATATCGCAGCGTTTGGCTGATTACCAAACCGGATACCTATTTCCCGCAGGACGGTTCGTATATTTCAGCGGTGAAAAATAAAAATGACTGGGACCTCTTTATTGATATGGAAATTTGTTCAAAGGTACCGGAAGAAATTTGGGTTTCTCATAAGCTTACCGATTCCTCCGGCAATCCCGCTGCCGTGTCGTCACAAAAATTAACCGCAAAGCAGGGACTTACCGTCAATAAACAGGTGATATCAATCACTGCCCCTGATTTATGGGACGTTGACCGTCCGTATCGGTATCAAATAACATCGGAGCTTTTTATCGGCAGCCAACGTGCTGACACACTGGTACAAACGATTGGCTTCCGAACCATCCGCTTTGATCCGGATCAGGGTTTTTTCCTGAATGACAGAAACCTCAAAATCAATGGTGTCTGTATCCATCATGACCACGGCTGCCTTGGCGCCGCCGAAAACAAGACGGCACTCCGCAGAAAATTTACGATTTTGAAAGAAATGGGCGTCAATTCGGTACGCAGCGCCCATAATATGCCCAGTGTCGAATTTATGGATTTGGCGGATGAACTGGGCTTGCTTGTATTTACGGAAAGCTTCGATATGTGGGAACGCACAAAAACCGATTACGACTACGGCAATTATTTTAAGGACTGGTGGAAAAAGGATTTGACAAGCTGGGTGCGCCGTGACCGGAATCATCCCAGTTTATTTATCTGGGGAATCGGCAACGAAATCTACGACACTCATTTTGAGCGGGGACTGGCATTGACAAAAATGCTCCATGAGGCAGTCCTTTCTCTCGACCCAAGGAAAAACGGGTATACGGCACTCGGCTCAAATTATATTTCTTCTGAAAATGCACAGCTTTGCTCGGATTCGGTCGATCTTTCCGGATATAATTATTCGGAAAACCTCTACGACGAGCACCATAAAAAATATCCGCATTGGTGTATTTTCGGAAGTGAAACCGCCTCTACCGTACAGAGCCGCAATATTTACCATTTTCCCGCCGACAACCGCCTGCTGACCTATGACGATCTGCAATGCTCATCTCTTTTTAACTGTACAACGAACTGGGGTGCCAAAGACAGCTTTGAAGCAATCATCAATCATCGTGACCGTGATTACTGTTTCGGGCAATATCTCTGGGCAGGATGGGATTATCTCGGAGAACCCACCCCCTATTTTACCAAAAATTCATTTTTCGGGCAGGTTGATACCGCCGGTTTTAAAAAAGACACGTTCTATGCTTATCAGGCGGAATGGACCGATTACAAAAAAAATCCCATGATTCACCTTCTGCCGTATTGGGATTTTAATGAGGGACAATTGATTGACGTTATTCTCTGTACCAACGCCCCGAATGCGGAATTATTTTTGAACGGGCAATCCCTCGGAACGGTTTCCTTCCGTCACGATACCGGAACCAAATTATTCGGTAAATGGCAGATTCCCTATGAAAAAGGAACGCTTCGTGCCGTCGCTTATGACGAATGCAATCAGGTCATAGCCTCAGATGAGCAAAAAAGTTTCGGCGATCCCGTTTCCATCCGTCTGCTGCCGGATAAGGAAACGCTGTCCGGTGACGGGCAGGACCTTATCTATATTGAAATCCAAACCGCCGACCAAAACGGTAATTTTGTAGCCAACGGCAGGAGCCGTATGAATGTTTCGGTAACCGGAGCGGGACGCCTTGTCGGACTGGATAACGGCGACAGTTCCGACTATGACAGCTATAAAGGTACGAGCCGCAAATTATTCGGCGGCAAGCTGCTTGCCGTTGTCGCTGCCAAACAAGAGCCGGGTGAAATCCATGTATCGGTGACATCGCCTTTCCTGACAAGTGCCGGATTGACCTTACTCGCCAATGAAGCCCCTGCTGTTCCGGGTATTTCTTCTCACATGGAAAACACACCCTCACCGGAGAACAATGAAATTCCGGTACGCAAAATCGAACTGATGCACAACGGCTCCCGTCACTTAAATAACAAACGGACAACGACTGCCGTCACTGCCGAAATCTATCCGAAAAATGCCACATGGACAGAACTATCCTATAAAGCATTGACATTAGACGGAATTGAAAGCAATTGTGTAAAAATAGAAAAGACAGATACCGCCGCCGTCCTTACCGCCATCGGCGACGGCGAGATCCGGCTGTGTGCTTCCGCCGCAAACGGCTCCGGTCATCCCGAAGTGATATCGGAGCTGGAGTTTGATGTCACCGGAATCGGGAAAGCCACTCTCGATCCGTTTGGCTTTGTGAGTGCGATTTCCTATACGGAAAGTAATTTCCCGTTAAAGCTCAGTTTCCAAGGCGGTGTTTACATCACGACAAACGAGCGCACCTCTGTGTCATTTGAAAATGTTGACTTCGGGGATTACGGTTCGGACGAAATACACCTGCCCATCT
This sequence comes from Lachnoclostridium sp. UBA933, assembly GCA_002293545.1. Classification (GTDB taxonomy): domain Bacteria; phylum Bacillota; class Clostridia; order Lachnospirales; family Lachnospiraceae; genus UBA933. The sequence continues at coordinate 4,757 of DBDL01000005.1, forward strand.
TTTCTTTTGCCGATACGGTTCCGGTCGAGGTATGGGACGGTATCCCGGAGAAAGGGGGAAAACTGCTGTTAAAGGATACCTATAAAGCAAAAAGCTGGTACAATCATTATCAGGAAAACAGTTACCGGTTAAAAGACCGGCTGAAAGGGATTCATACGATTTCTATTGTCGTTGTCCCCGATATTAAAATGTCGTTAAAAGGGTTTTCTTTTACTTACACAGAAAAAGCATTCGGAAAAATCTTTGCCGCCGAGCATACAAGAATTACCGGAGATACATTTACCGTCGGCAAAAATGCCGTTACGGATATCGGAAATAATGTATCGGTGGAATTTGAAAATATGGACTTCGGGGAAACAGGCTGTACGAAGCTTACCTTATGCGCCCGCTCCTCTTTGGATACCAATACCATTCATCTTCATTTTACCGGAGAGGATGGCAGAGATATCATGCAGATGATTGAGGTTCCGGGGTCGGAGAAGTTTACGGAACGGGAGTTTGCACTTGAAAAAGTGACCGGCAGAAAAAAAGTAAACTTTATGTTTCTGCNNATTGAAGTTCCGGGCTCGGAGGAATTTACAGAACGCGAATATATGAATGAAAAGGTGACCGGCCGGAAGAAAGTGAACTTTATGTTTTTGCCGGGAAGTAAGTTTGATATGGAATATTTCCGGTTTGGGTGATGGTTGTAAAGCAAACTTTGCTCCGCAAAATGACAGCTCCCTTATTCAATAAAGCGAATGCGGGCAGAAACAACGTTCGGCACCCGTTTTTCTATAGATTGACTGTGCCCTCTTTGCTTTCATTGTTACCGCCGCCGGCAGCTCCGCCCTCCGACGGCGTCATACCAATAAATAAATCTTTCAGGTTCTGATGATAGGTATTGGCGTCCTTGGCAAGCTTCGCATGATTTGCATCATAAAATTCAATAATATCATCCGCATCACTTACGGATTTTTTCACACCGCTTTCCAGGTTCTCACGTCTGCTCCAATTATTCCGAATGTTTCTTGTTTCTTTATTGCTGAGTTTTTTTTCGTAAAACATATTATAGATAGTTTCAGCAGGCAGCATACATGATAATACATATAATTTGAGATTTGAATACTGGGTTTTTGTGAAAAATGTATACTTTACATTTTTGTCGGTCAGAGAATCAATATCATCATATACATCATAATAATAGTCCCTGTTTCTTCCCCATTCTCTTATTAATCTCAGCATTTCACTTGTATTTTTCTTATTGACAGCAGAATTGGCCATTTCATAAAGCTCATCCGCCTCATCAATATACTTATTCAACCGGTTGACAATTTTTCGGTTTGCTTTTACCAATTCGGTATATTTGTCGACTNNCGACATCCTTAAATTTTTTGTCCGCAGCCGTGTATGTGTCAATACCGGATATGATTTTTTTTGCGTTCTCAATATTTGTAGTATCAAAATCAAAATTCGTACAGTATGTTTGGTAGTATACTTTCGTCTTACTGTAATCATTTGTGTCACCGGAAAATGTATTTGCTCCGCTTATATACTTATCTTTTGACGTTTGATACAGTTTTTGGATCTGCTCGTCCGCTAATGTACGGAACTTTTTGATACTTCCGTTTTTCTTGATTTCCGTAAATGATATGTATGCCTTTGAATACTGCTCGTCTGTTACTTGCTTCTCCGCATTTTCATAGTCCTTTCGGGCGCTTGAATATTTGGAATAATAAATACCTCCGATTACAGCCGCAGCAGCAAACAAAAAACAAGAAATTAAAATGACAATATTCCGCTTGTTCTTAAAAAATGATTGCTTTTCATTCGGGATGCTCTCACCCATTGTGTTTTGAAAATGATTGTTCCCGCTCGTACCTAAATTATTTCCGCTGTCCATGTTTTTTCTCCATTCTTCACAAGTGTAGTTTCATATTCTATTATCCGTAAATGTATTATAATAAGTATACTAAAAGTATTAAAAAAGGTCAATCGTATTAACTGAAGTTTTTATCCGCTATTTTCGCCGGAATGCCATTACACAACATGTCCGGAAATTCCCTGAAACACAAATCACCTCACACGCCCGCCGCGCCGATAATCTCTTCAAACAAATCCAGCCCATAGATCGTATGGCTCGGCTCCTTTTCAATCATTTTATAAGTCCTTCTGCCGTCCTCTTTTCGCTCCGCTGACAAAAATAATGCGTGTTCCCAGTTTTTTTCAAATACATCTCTGGCAAACGCATATAAATGCGTTACCATAAACACGTCAATGCCGGCCTCATATAATGCCCTCGTGATATCTCCGGCAATAACCGAGCCTTCCTTTTCCGTTGTGCTTGCAAACGATTCATTTAACAGCACCATACTTTGATGATCCAGCGTTTCAATCATCTTATCCATCCGGATGATTTCTTCTTCCAACCGGCCGCTGTTCATCTGCTGATCCTCCCGCCTTGCAAAATGGGTCAGTATATTTTTGTAAAGACCGTTGGAATAAGCCTTTGCCGGAACAAACATTCCGCACTGTAACAGAACCTGAGCAATTCCGATACTCCTTAAAAAAGTGGATTTCCCTCCCTGATTCGCTCCGGTAATCACCGTCAGACGTTTATCCTCCTCCGTCAGATTATTTGTAACCGGCATACTGCGGCTATATATTGCCAAGGTCATTTCATACAATTCTTCAAAATGAAATATTTTTTCCGTATTGACCTTCGGCATGGCAAGCGGTATTTTTAGTTCGGTAAACCGGGAATGAAGCTGATAAACCCCATAATAAAAATTCAGTTCAAAATAAAGCACCCGAAAAAAATAAGCCAGCTTTCCATAGAATGTTTCATAGCGTCCGAGGAGATGACGCATAGCGGCTTCCTGCAAAAGATGTGCGTCCCGAACCAGTGATTCCTCTTCCAAATATAAATAATTTGACTTCGTCAGCTTGTTGGCGAGCTTCACGAAACGGTTGTCCTCCGTCAGCTTCCCCTTTCCGCCGACACAATTCTCGATACGGATATGTGACAGCTTCAGCCCTCTTCCAAGCTCCAGCGAAACCCCAAGCTCTCCTCCTGATGAAATGAAATTCATCGCTTCCGCATTTTCACGGATAGCGTCCCAATCATATTTTTCCACGCTTTCTATCAGAGTCCGAAATCCCTTACTGAAAAACCGTTCTTTTGACGAACGGATTATTTTTCTTACTCCCAGTGCCGCTTCGATTAAATTCTGGATCGTTGTCAGGTCCTCTATCATTTTCCCCCGCGGCTGTAATGGTTTTTCACTCCCCGATGACAACATACGGCAGACGTCCTTTGCGATACCCCTTATTTTGTCAATCATTTCGGGACACCGCAGTACATCACCGATGACTTCCTGGCGGTACCTGATTTCTTTTTCATTTGCCAGCGGCATGAGCATAACCTTTTGTGCCGCATCGCGGATATCCATATCCTCCTTTGCCATGGTTTTAAAGATAACAGATAAATTCAAATCCTTAATCAAATCGGCGGAAAAGGAATAAGCACCCTGAGAGCCGATTTCCCGGTCTTCGTATAGCAAATGAGATCTCATATTTTCAGCCTCCTCCTGATATCCTCATAAGAAAGATGATGTTTTTCAACAACGTCGGCAGCATACCCGCTTCCCTCTGCCTGCCGCCGGTTTATTTTGTATGTACGGACATGACTGTCTTTTTCATCAACTTCTGCCGCAAGGCTGACAATCCCGTCTTCTTCCTTTGCCAATTCACCGATATGCGTCACATAGATTCCCATACATTCCTTTTTTATAAAATGCCTCATCACCCGGTTTCCCATAATATATGCGTCATAGGTTGCCGCCGTCGTAAACAGTTCGTTAATCAGAACAAGATTTTTGGCAGCTTTATTATTAATCATCGGAGCAAGGCGGTTTAGTTCTTCTTTCAGCTTGCCCGCGCCGGTATCCATACTCTCCTCTGCGGCAAAATGAGTCAAAATATTCTCCAGCAGCGGAATATCAAGCTCCGCACAAGGCGAAAGCACGCCTAACATCGCAAAATACGCCGCCTGTCCGATTGCCCGCGCAAATGTTGTCTTACCGCCCTGATTCGGTCCGGTGATAACAAAAAACTTTTCACCTTTCCCATACTCCAAATCATTGGGAACGACCGGCAGACCCTTGACCCGGTTTTTATTAGCCAGTGCGATATCATAACATCCTTTCACCGCAAACCTATCCTCCGTAATCTTCGGGTAAGCAAAAGGAAATCCTTGTTCTTTCAGCGGATCAATAAACTTCCGGAAACTGATATAAAATTGCACCTCTTGTTCAAATCTTATAATAACCGGATTCATATAATCATGATATTTTTTATAAAATGTGTGAAACCCGGCAAATGCCTCTCTGTCACTCTTTTCAATCATGTCCAGCAGCCGGTACTCCAAGTCCGAAAGCCTTAATATCCCGGCAAAAGGACTTTCCGCATACTCCGGCAGACTTTCCGGGTCGATGTCAAGCAGCCTGTCCGCCTTTTCATCCCAGGGCTCGCCCCGTTTTGCTCTCCCGATAATGATACGATTATGAGAAAGCTCCAAATGATATATTGTCCGGGAGATTTTATCCATCAGGTACTCTGCTTCCCTCATCAGATTCCGGAATGTTTCCGATTCTGTTTCCTTTTTTAAATATTCCCTCAGGCTTTGGAACGCTTCCCCCTCCGGTTTTTCATTGACAAGGCAGCGATAAAGACGGAGAATCGCCTGTGTATAAAAAAATGCTCCATCCATACTCCAACAAGCCTGTTGGAGCAGATGAACGGATTTTTCTTCATAGGATTTATATTTTCCGGCTTTCACCATATCATTGGAAAAGGATACAATCCCCTCAAAGAGCCGTTCCTTTTCCAAATCCCTGAACACGCCCAAACGATACCGGATATCCGCTTTATTTCCCGGCAGCATATAATAATACTGCTCAATCCGGTATTCCTTATGCAGATACTTGATATCACGCATCACCGTATTCAGATTCAAATCATAAAACGCCGCCGGCATAGAAAGGATATCCCATGCATCTTTTGATTGCGCTCTTTCCCCTAAAATACTTTCAAATCCCATCGTCAAATCTTATCCGGATAAAAACCGGAAAATCCTTTCTCCCGCATCGACAAAATCCCTTTCATATCTTCTGCAGAAAGTTCAAATCCGTAAACGTCCTGATTTTGCTTCATCCGCGGAACCGAAGATGATTTCGGCAACGGTACCGCCCCGCATTGCAGAATAAACCGCAGACAAATCTGACTGGTACTGACATGATACTTTCTTGCCAGACTCAGTAAATATTCATCCTCTAAGACCGCACCGCGTCCGAACGGACTCCATGCTTCTACGACAATACCCCTCTCTTTGCAAAACTCCCTCGTTTCCTCCTGCGTATAGCCCGGATGAAATTCAATCTGATCTACCATCGGCACAATCCGGCATTCCAACAATAAATTTTCCAAATGATGAACCAAAAAGTTGCTTACACCGATTGCCCTTACTTTCCCTTCCTCGTACAATTCTTCGATTGCTTTCCATGTTTCGGTATCCAGCTCTCTCCAGTTTTCCGGTTCCCCGTTCAGACAAGGCCAATGGATCAAATACAGGTCCACATAATTCATATCCAGTCTGGAAAGAGTTGCCGCGAATGTTTCTTTCGTCTTTTCATAACCCATTTCATCCAGATTGACTTTTGATGTAATAAAAAAATCTTTTCTTGGAATCCCGCTCTTCTTTACCGCATCTCCCAACTGACGCTCATTTTTATAAAATGACGCCGTATCAAAGTGCCGGTAACCGGCGGTAATTGCATCTGCCAACACCGTGCTGAATTCCTCGTCCTCTTTTGTCGTCAGGTATGTTCCGAAACCAATCTCCGGCATCTGTATCCCATTGCTTAATTTCACCTTTTTCATAACTCTCCTCCGTTTTTGCATATATGCTTTCGATATCCCCATGAGGGGGACTTGTCCGCGACCGGATGAACTTGTATCTGCGCATCCGCTTACTGTGCGAACAACATCTCCCGTACCTCCTCTACGGTATCCGCAATAAACCTCGCTCCCGCTTCCCGCAGTTCACCCGCTTCCGCATATCCATAAGCAACACCAATTGTCATAATATCAAATTTTTTTGCCCCGATTACATCATACTTCCGGTCACCGATCATGATGATATTGTCACGGCTGATATCTCCGATCTGCTCCAGAAGATATTCTATCACTTCTTCCTTTTTGTTTCTCGTACCGTCCAGTTCACTTCCGCCCAGACAGTCAAAGTATTCAATCAGTTCATATTTTTTCAGGATGCGTTCGGCAAATACTTTCGGTTTGGAAGTAGCCAGTACATTACTCCTTCCGGCATTTTTCAAATCCCTCAAAAGCTCTGCAATTCCCTTATATGCCCTGTTTTCAAAAATACCGATATCCGTATACCGTTCACGGTATCTCCGAATGGCTTCTTCCGTTTCCTTTTCACCAAACCCATAAAACATCCGAAAACTGTCCCGTATCGGCGGCCCGATAAACCGTCTGAGCTCCGAACGGTCTTTCACATGGATATTAAAAAACTCCAAGGCATACTGAATACTTTTTGTAATTCCTTCCTCCGGGTCGGTCAAGGTCCCGTCTAAATCCCAAAATATTGTATCATAACTCATTTTTTATACTCCTCTCCCTTTGATAAAACTTCATCATGCAAACTCCGATCAAAATACCAAGCAATGCACCACCGAGTACATCCGTCAAAAAATGTACATACAGGTATATCCGTGAAAATCCGATTGCCGCCGCCAGTACCAATACCGGTACCGCCCATCTTTTATCCAGTATAGCTGCCATCGTCGCCGCAATAAATGAATGCATCGTGTGTCCGGACGGAAATGAATAGTCGGTGGGATTCGGAATCAATAAAGGAAGCGTATCATGAATCCATGAAGGTCTTGACCTTGCGATGATATTTTTCAAAAATAAATTCCCAATGATAAATCCTATCCCCAATGCAATCAGCAGATATAGTCCAAACCGGCGGTACTTTTTTCTTGCGATAAAACATAACGCAAGAATTACCCATATCAGTGCGTGATCTCCCAGCTTCGACAAAAACACAAATATCTCGTCTGTCACCGGATTTTTCATCCATTGCAACGAGTCCAAAATTTTAAAATCCAAATTTAGCATTTTATTATATCCTCATTTAATAAGCGTCCAAGAAGGAATGCTTTTTTCCGTCTTTCTTATAGCCTAAAACCGTATCCATATTGACATTTTCCATGCTGCGGAAAATATGGGAATCCACGTGGGGATTGCTTTTCTTCAATTCTTTAATCAGCATTTTAATTTCCTGTCTTTTAGAATCCCCAATGCCGTCCCCCGATTGATGTGTCTTTTCCGTAAACCGGCACGCGCATTGTATAAACGTCAACTGATTGGTATCCCGCCATGCGATAATATCCTCCTCACGAATCAAATACATCGGGCGGATCAATTCCATCCCTTCAAAGTTTGTACTATGCAGCTTCGGCATCATCGTCTGAATCTGCGCTCCGTAAAACATTCCCATCAGAACAGTTTCAATCATATCATCAAAGTGGTGTCCCAATGCAATCTTATTACACCCCGACTCTTTCGCCTGATTGTACAAATGTCCCCGGCGCATTCTGGCACACAGGTAACACGGGGATTCTTTGATATGATGTACGACATGATAGATATCCGATTCAAAAACCCGAATCGGAACATGCAGTTTCTCGGCATTCTTTATAATATTGTTATAGTTCTCGCCGTTATATCCCGGATTCATTACAATAAACTCCAATTCAAAATGACATTTCCGGTGCCGTTTCAATTCCTGAAACAGCTTAGCCATCAGCATCGAATCCTTTCCCCCGGAAATACATACGGCAATTCTATCTCCTTCCTTTACCAGTTCATATTGCTTTACGGCTCTGGCAAACGGACTCCATATCTTTTTATGATATTGCTTCACAATACTTCGCTCAATCTCCTGGTATCTTTCCAACGCCAATCCGCCTTTCCGGAATCTTTTGGTATGAAATCTTACAAACGGTCAGTCCATCCATAATATAACTCATTCAAAACCCCTTTACAAACTGTTCAAATCAATCAGCGTAACATTTTCCAGTCCCTTTGTAAGTGCTGTCAATTCGTCACTGAATCCTTCTCTGGCAAACAAATAATAATAATCCACTTCACCTCCCACTTGTGAGGTGGAAGAAAGCAACCCTTCAAAATCATCACCATTCATCGGTCCCTGTCCCCATTTACACATGCCGATCAGCAATTCACCCTTTTCACCTTTTATGACAATCGGGATAAACCCATTTTTCCCGTACAGGCTGCCCATTGTATGACATGTAAACGGAAGCCGCTTATAGTGGTTCATCAATGTCAGATACTCTTTGCAGACTTCAATAAATGAATAGCGGATATAATTATCCAATCCGGGTTCAATATATTTGGTAAAAAAAACATTTTCGTCTTCCCATTCAAGCTGTGAAAGATTCGGGTACATAAATTTATACCAAAAATGCAGGAAGGAATCCGTTATTCCGTACAGACCTTTCTTAATCCGGTCTTTCTTGTCCGGCTCAAAGGAAAAAATCTTTCCCGCCACATCCAATTGAATCAAGTTGTTGATATACACCGAAATTTTGGCACGGCTGAAACCGGTACGGTTATATAAATAGTTTAGTTTATTTTCATCCTCCGCCAAAATACTCAGTATCGTATTATAAACTGATAATTCCCTTAACGATGACCGTAAAAATCTTGATGCTTCCGTTCTCATCCGGCCGTTTCCTGAGATAAATAACCGCTGAATATTTTCTTTCACCGGCAGCTTGGCATCCCAATACTCCAAGTATTTAGGAACTCCGCCCAGCAGACCCGCTATCATAATACATTCCTCTGTCGTACTGTCCGGGAAAAAATGTACCATTTCCAAAAAGGTAAATTCTTTCAGCTTACAGAACGAAGTAATTCTGGCTGCCATTTCCCCCATTGCTTTCACCATTTCCTGTTCTACCCACTGAACAGATGAACTTAACAAAAGGAGCATCACATTTTTCCCAATCTCCGGTTCCTCAATAAAATCCTTCAGCATCGTGAAAAACTCTTTATTTCCCTTATAGATTTGCTCAAACTCATCAATGATGAAACAAATCTTTTCATTTTGCCGAAGCTTACCCAACTCCCTTATTTCATCCAGAACCGGAAGAAAGTAACGGTTTTGTTCGTCTTTGGCATATTCCCGTCCCATATAATACTTATGCTTTTTATCTCCGGTAAACTCTTTCGCTAATCTTGTTTTTCCGATTCCGTCACGCCCATATAAGATCACAAGTGAATTTCCCTTGCCCTCATATTCGGTTTTTAAAATATCCAATTCCGTTTTTCGTCCGACAAACACGATAACACCAACCTTTCCGTTTTCTGAACACGCCGACCGGCAAAAATTTCACAAAACACCTTCGCACCATTCCCGCACTCCCGAATGCGGTTCCTTTTACCCGCACACAAACTCACATTTTTCCGGGTACTTCCAGTCCCAACAAATCCAAACATGTTTCTAACACATCTTTGATGATCTGAATCAATCCCAAGTAGGAAATTTTCTTCTTCTCATCCCGTTCCCCCAATATTGAATGGTCATGATAAAAACGATTGAATGCATCTGCCAGTTCATACATGAACACACAAATACGGTTCGGTGCTTTTTCTGTAAAAGCCGTTTCTATCACCTCCGTAAATCTAAGCAGCATCAAGTAAATTTCTCTTTCGGACTTATCCTGCGGCGGCTGCAAAGCCATTTCCCCATCCGGCACTCCGCCGGAAGCCCGGTATTTATTTAATAAGGATTTAATCCGCACGACCGTGTAAAGTAAGTACGGTCCCGTATTCCCCTCAAAGGACGCAAAACGTTCCAAATCAAAAACATAGTCTTTTGCCGGCTGATTCGATAAATCACCATATTTAATCGCCGCCAGCCCTACCTGTTCCGCAATCCGTTTCCCTTCTTCTTCGGTAAAATCCCTGATTTTCATCTTCCGATAAACTTCCCCGTTGATTTGTTCGATCAATGTTTCCAGTCTGAGCAAACCGCCGTCCCTTGTCTTAAACGGTTTTCCGTCTTTTCCGTTCATGGTCCCGTGTCCGATGAATAAGCATTCCGTATCCTCATGAATCAGCTTTGATTTTCTTGCCGTGCGGAATACTTGTGTAAAGTGCAGCTCCTGTCTTTTATCCGTAATATAAATCATTAAATCAGGATGAAACAATTTCATTCGTTCTACAATTGTAGCAAGGTCTGTCGTCGCATATAAGGTCGCCCCGTTTGACTTTACAATCAGGCACGGCGGCAATTCTTTCTTATCCCCGTCCTCTGATATATCAACAACAAGCGCCCCGTCACTGACAACAGCATATCCGTTCTCTTTCAGATACTTTACCATATCCGGAATATAAGGCTCTGCGTCACTTTCTTTCTTCCACAAATCAAATTCTACATTTAACTTATTATAATTACTTTTTAAGTCAGCTACAGATACATTCACAATATGCTGCCAAATTGCTTTATATGCCGGATTACCGCTTTGGAGCTCTGCGGTTGCCTCCTGTGCTTCTTTTTTATAATCCTCGTCTTCCTTGGAGCGGGCACTGGCAAACGGATAAAGCTCTTCCAAATCGGATATTGTAAAAGGCGGCTCCGCCGGAAACTCACCGGAATAACCCTCTATAAAATAGGGCAGTTCCGGCTGTCTTCTCCTCAGCTCCGTAATAATCAAGCCAATCTGAAGTCCCCAGTCCCCCAAATGCACATCTCCGATTACCTTATGTCCCATAAACCGGCTGATTCTCTTGATGCTCTCCCCGATAATCGCCGGACGCAAATGTCCCACATGCAATGCTTTTGCTACATTTGCCCCGCCGTAGTCCACAATAATAGTCATTACCCTGTCCGGAGAATTCAATCCAAACTTATCTTCTCTCCTCATCTGGCAGACAAGCCCGGCTAACATTCCCGAATCCACTCTCAGGTTTATAAACCCCGGCATTACTGCCGACACCTCACTGAAATCCTTATCCTCACTCAGGATTTCCACTATCTTTCCGGCAATTTTAATCGGTGCCGTTTTGTATTCCTTTGCTGCCGGCATTGCACCGCTGCACTGGAATTCACATAAATCCTGCCGATTAGAAATTCTCACCAATCCGTACTTTTTGTCGTAACCGGCTTCTGTAAACGCGGCTTCCATTTTATCATTTAAAATTTCTAAAATCGTTTTCATCCTATTCTCCTATATATTTCTTTCCTGTTATTTATTTCTTTTTAATAATAATGATAATACTTTTGGTCTTGCTCCGCCTTTATACTTGAAATTTAATGTATGTCTAATGATTTCCGGCAAGTAATATTTATCATTATCCACCCTTAAATATCCTTCCTGTATTAACACTTTTTCTTCACCGGCGGTCAAATTAAAGGTATCTCTATAAAAAGGCAATGTTTTTATGTCAGAATCAGCCTTTTCAAGTTTATCAAAAATATCTTTTAATGCATTGATTTCTTGTTTAATTTCTGTTATTTTTTCTTCGGAGCATTTGGGAACAGCATTTCTAATCTCCGTAGGCATAATAAACCGGTCATTATAGGTTGGTCTTCCTGGTTTCTCTGTTGCATACTGCAAAAAACGAATCACATCTCTTGCTTGTAATTGTCCGTTAAAATCAGACAAAGCAGCTAATATCCATCTTGATGAATACGCCTCTTTAGAATCAGGTTTCCCCAATTTCGTACCCCATAACTTGACTAGATACTTCTCAATATTTTCTGATGACGCAATATCAATTTGCGTATCATCTTCATGATAGAAACTTGGTATTGCTTGACTTACCAACCATACAACTAATCGTAAGGCTTCCGTATTTGACCAATTCAATTCCATCGTTTTATAGAGATTATGAAATTGCATGTAATTAACCCCAATTGAATTATGTGCTAAATCCTGCCTTAAAAAAATAATGCAGCCAATATTTTTGAATTTTACTTCTAACTCATTCATCAAGTCTTGACATAATGCCTGAATAGAAAATTGTTCATTTTCTGATGACAAAGTATTCCGAAACAATTCTTCTAACCCATCAACCAAGAATACTATTTTTTTATTTTGATCCTCTAAATTTTGATTCATTCTTTTTAGTGAATCAACACTCTCCCAAGCTCCTATTAATAGTTCCCTCCAAAAATCAACCCATTCCAATTCTTCATGGTGTTCTTTCAAAAATGTTTTTATCTTTGTGCCATTATCCATCCAGAAAGAGTCAGCTATGTGAAGATTTAAAGCAGTATTATAATTGTGAATTGCCATTGTCAAAATCTCATTAATCTCTGAAGAATTGGTTGATGCTACCAACGGGATCATGATCGTATTTTTTTGTTTATCCTCGTCATCTTTTATTTCAATATTTTGAAATGAACTTACAAAGCATTTCCAATATTTCTTTTTTAATATTTCTTTATACAAGAATGTTTTTCCGGAACCTTTTGCTCCCATTATAATTGTCGTAGGTAATCTGGATGAGAACTTTTTAATTAGGTTTTTGATTGGCTGTGTCATCAATATATTAAAGTCAATATTTTCCTCTGCAGTAACCTGCTTTTCAGATAATTCATGTATCAATCGAATGTTCTCTTCTCTTTTTGATATGACACCCGTATCAATGCCCTTATCCTGTTGCTTATAATCATTCTTAACCAAAGTGTATATGTTTTTATAAAAGTCCCTTCCCTCTAATGCGTTCATTATATCAGATAATGACCCTAAATGGACAAGTTCACTGGCAAATGGCAGTTCCGTCAATAAATCATCCGTATACGAATCATCTGTATATGAATCATCCCCCTTTATACCATCCTCGCTTTCATTCATATGATATAAAGACATCAAGTCTTCAATCATACCAGAGGCATTATAAGAATTTTGTCCCATTGTCAGCAATATCTCCGGCAGCATTTCAGACTTATTTATTGATAATCCCTTATTTAACTGTTGCAGCAAAAGCTTTGTCCCCTCAATAGACTGATATGAAGTCGATGTAACAATATATTTTTTAACTCTCGGATCAAATAAAATAGGAGCTGAAAATTCACTTATCCCAGCCCTTAAATCAATCAGTACGGCATCTGCTCCAATTTTTTCTCCAAGTCTGGAAAATACTTCTGCTAACCAATACTTTTTATTATAACTATTTACAATACTCTCTGGACTTGAATAAATATCCAATAACTGTTCTATATAACGATATGTCGGAATAACTACATGTTCAACTATTCTTGTTTCCGTTTCAACTTTTATCGTGATATTATTTACTTTATCTGCAGCCAATGTAATAATGTCATCTACTTTATCCTGTCCCTGAATAATTTCCAATAAATCCAAATAACTAAACACATTATCTTCTGATTCTTCCATAAGCCATGTTATCCCAGGTGCTTCAATATCAGAATCAATAATCAGAAGTTTTTTGTTATCTGCTAACGCTGACCATGCTTTCGTAAATGCCAGCAAGGAAAGTGTTCTTCCAACCCCCCCTTTATAAGAATGGAACGCAATCACCGGACACCCGGATAAATCATCTAATTTTGTTTCATAATATGCAGATTGTTGATACAGCACATTCTTAAAAAGCGGACTTAACATCTTGTTATTTTCACCAATATAATCTTCATCATATATAATATTTAGAAATTGACCATCCATATCTAGTACAATTCTTTCTTTTCTCTCATGATAATTATTATTAAATAACTCCGTTAATATTTTATGAGCTTCTTCTTTTTTATTTAAATCAGATAAAGATACGACAAGTTCCGAAGCATAGACTTCAATCTCCAAATTTCTCTCTATCCACTTATTTTTATTCTTAAATAAATACCTCTCTATATCCTTCCATGTATAAAAAAACATTTTTTCACATCCTTTCTTCAAGCCATTCCGCTATTTTCAGTAATTCCCTCTCCATTTTTCTTTCCTTTTCTCCCTCGTCATTTTTACTGACCCGTATACCATATCTGTATATTTGATGATAATTTTCAATTGTAATTTTATCGTTATGTATTGATTTCATATTAGTAAATCCAGCAAGCTCAATATGCCCCACTTCTTTATAAAAGCTTTGATATATTATGACTTGTTATAATCGCCCTTTTTCCTTTGTTATTCTTCTTGTTATCATCTCTTATTATATTTTTGGGGTTATCTTCACGCCATTTATCCAATATTTGATATACTTGTAAGTTATTGAGCAATCTCTGTTTATTATTCATTTATTTTAAATGTTAAATCACGAATTGTCAAGCAACCTCGTTCTGTTTTCACTGTTATTTCGGAATTAATTTTATATTTGGGGGTAAATAAAAAAACCGAAAACATTCCGCTCATTTCATTGTTCTCTGCACGGATATTTTCTCGGCTAATACTATTGATATCATTCATTATAAGTTATTTGTTCTTCAAAACAATAATTTCAGAATTAGCAGCCCAAGCACTTCCTTTCTCCCCCTATTCAAACTCCCGAAACATCTCATAAATCTGACCATACTGCTCTTTTATCTGCATATAGGTTCCGACAATCTCCTCTTTTTCTTTTTCAAATTTCCGGATAATAGCATCAAAGTTATCCAATGCACAGGATACCACCTTTTGGCATAACCGTCCCGCTTTGGTTTCCTCTGACAATATCTTTTTTATTTCATTCCCGTCCATCTTATCCTTATAGCTTCTTTTCCCGTGCAATGCACTGATAATATCTGCCACTATGACGATTCTTTGCGGCAAGGTCAGCTCCTCTCCGGGCAAACCGCGGTGATATCCGGAACGGTCCAGCTTCTCATGATGCCGGATGGCAATCTCATAGATATCATTAATTACCGTATCCTTTAAAATCTGCTCCGTTATCTGTACATGGGTTTTCATCACTTCCATCTCTTTATCCGTAAGCTTCCTCGGTGCCTCCAAGATACTGATCGGAATACCGATTTTTCCAAGGTCATGCAATAACGCTCCGTAATAAACACAGCCTGCTTCCTGACTGTCCATGCAAAATAATTTTGCCAGTGCTTCCGCAAAAGCCACGACNNTTGAAAACGTATGGATTACCGTGCATTCACTCCGGAAATCAATCAAGTAAGCGAGCATCTGTAATAATTTCTTTTTATAGGTTTCGGTAAATGCCTTGCTCTTACCCAACCGGCGTAGTTCCTCCTTGTAACTTCCGTCCGCCAGCTTCCCAATAATGTTCTGTTCGGCCTCTGCTTTCAGGAATAAATCAATCGCCCTGCCGGAATATTTAATATCCCGGTACATTTTAAAATACTCTCTTGGGAAATACCCCTTTTTGATACGAGTAACATTATCAAACATGTCGGCAAAGGAAAGATACTCAACAATCCTCATATATCGGCTGTTAATTTTATCATACAGCCGGTAATCCAAGTGATGGTATAAAATAACATCCGCCTTGTTTCCAAAAGGAGATAAATACTTTAAAAACAAATAGCCGTAAATCGAATGTTCCCATAGGTTATTTGCTTCATGTTCTGCCACATTCTTTAGATTCTCCACTTTATACAACCCAAAATCATGTAAAATTCCAAGCATCGTAAAATCTACTATGTCTTTCTCGGAACACAGACACTCATATTTCAACATTTTATACAAAATGTATCCAACAATTTCACCGTGGTCTGCAATACTGGGATTCGCAATGCTTAACGTTTTCCGTATGATTTCAGATACATCCATGCTGTAGATTATATTCATTTTATCACCTGTTCATTGCGGTTCAAGATGATTTCATTATACACTATCAAATGACATAACTCAACCTTTTTATCCCTGAATTCTTCCGGCAAAAAGCCGGGAATTTCCTATTCCCGGCTTTTGCTTCTCACTAGGGTGTGTCTGAAAACTCATTCCTGTCATCTGAACACCCTAATTATTTATTTTATTTCTTCTTTCGTATCCGGTATGTCCGTTTCACAACCGGGCTGCCCTTACAGCCTTTCTTCATTGCCATGATACGGAGAGTCGTGGTTTTCGTGATTCTGATTTTTTTACGTTTGCGCGGTCTGACCTTGGTTTTTGATTTTTTATTGGGTCTTTTCCCGTTCGTGGTATAATACAGGGTAACTCCACGCGCGGCTTTCAGGTTGATCTTTGTCCCTCTCTTGACCAGCTTTGACTTGGGTACTTTTGGTTTCGCCGTCTTGATGGTATATTTTCCGGATACCACCGAACTGTTTTTATACCCTTTTGCCGCTGCCATAAATTTTAGTACCGATGTCTTTTTGATGGTTACTGTTTTGCCGTTTTTTACAGACTTTGACTTCGTTGTCGGTTTTTTTCCGTTTGTGGTATAGTGGATTTTTGCACCGGAAGTCTTGCTGCTCAGCTTCACCTTTACCCTCTTGGTATACGTTCCCGCTTTTTTGCCGGCTTTCGGTTTTGCAGCGGTTCGGGCTGCCGGCGACGAGGAAGCCGAAGGGCGTACCGGATTGCCTTTTGTAACCGTCAGCGGCAGTGTCTTGGAAAGTCCGGTATCGGGATACACAACCTCTATATTTGTCCTTCCCGGATTTACCGCGGTAAGCTCTCCCTCGGAGTTTACAACCGCAATGCTGTCATCCTCAACGGAATACAAAAGCGAGGCCTTGAAGAATCTCTCCGGCTGGGCGGCACCGTTTAATTTCATGGATTCTCCCGGTTTCATGGAGATTTGATTGCTGTTATTGCCTATCACGATATCAACCGGACGCCGGACGGTCAGATCACATATGGTACTCCCCAGTGACTCGACGGTATCGGGCAGGTTTAGTCCAAACGTCATGGAAGCGAACCGGTCTAAATCATCCAGATCAATCTTGATGTTTTCCTGAATCTCTTTCGTTTGTCCGGGTTCAATCCTTGGAATTTTTATCGTCCCCAACGTGAAATTTTCATCTTGCGTTGACCGGATCACTTCTGCCTCAAACGCATCACTTGTTTGATTGCCGTTGTTGGTAATCTTACCGGACATCAGGGCACCGGTCAATGATTGTGCGGCTGCCGTGAAGCCGGAGAAGGTAAGTTCGGACCCGGAAAGTACAGGGAGTTCTTCTCTGACCTCATCGGAGGTTCCATTCTCTTTGACCGTGACAACAATTTTGTCCGTGTCCTTGACTGTAACCGGAAATGAAAATTCTTTTGTCTTCCCCGGCAGAATATGTTCGCCGCTGCTGACGGTTTCTAAAACGTCAGAACCATTGGAAACAGAAACTTCATAACCCTTCCCGGCGGCAAGACCATTGTTCTTAATCTGAAAAGATACTTCTGTGTCGTCGTTCGGATACGTTTTATCAAAACTCAGGTTTTCAATTCCTAAACTGTTTCTCGGTACGAAATCCACCGAGATCAGCTTATTGGAAGAATATTCGACATTTTCGCCGTCCCAGCTCTGGGTATACATGTTACTGACCATCGTCATACCGCCGTTCCCGGATAAGTCCACATCAATTTCGTCTAATATCAGACCCGGCGTATTTTCATTAAATTTAGTAATTTTGACGGCATCACTGAATCCAGATTCATCGGCACCGTCTTCTCCGCCGTCATTCACATAAACGGCACCGTACAATTCTTTTCCTCCGCTGTTTTCTTCGTCATATGCCTCATCTGTCCAGAAGATATAGTCATTCCCGTCGTCGCCGTGGAGGATAATATGGTCAGCCAGCCCGCTGAGCTGACGCTCACCGTCCACATCATACCGATGGCTGTTGAATCCGACACCTGTGTCCTCCTTAATATTCCGGAACAGGTTATCCAGGGATTCTTCCGCTTCCGGCTCTTCATCCCCTTCCGGCTGGGTGATCAGATTTTCGTCAATATTCATCCGATTGATTGTGTTGGCGTCCGTTGCCCATGTAAGCTGAAGATCACCACCCAGCACATTGAGCTTGGGAACGGTTTCGGCATGATAAGAATCCGTGATTGCTGCCGCATCCCATGCCTTGTCTTCAGTGATGTCATATGCACCGATATAGACATCCCTGTCCTCCGAGGTTTCCAGATTATTATCACTGTCGTAGGTGAACGCATAGATTGAAACCGGCTCCTGATTGATTTCTTTCGTAAAAACGGTAAAGTCGATAATAAGCGGGTCGTTAGCACCCGGTACCTTAACATCCACAAAACGCTCTTCTTCCCATTTCGTTCCGTTAAAACCCTTGAAGCACATTGTGGTGTATGTCGTGTCCAGACCTGCCAGCTGTGCCAGCTTTTCTTCGGTATCATCGCCGGACAGATTCGCCTGTACCTGTCCGATATCCCGCTTCATATAATAGGCAATCAATTCATCACCGTCCGGATTAAAATTGATTTCGGGATTGATGTCCATATACTGTTCTTCGGAAGAAGCTTCGTCCGTCAAACTCTGAACCGAACCGAATCCATTTCCGGAAGTATAGGAAGTATACTTAATATCAAGACTTTTCAGCACTTCCGATGCATAACCAATCTTTTCTTTTTCATCCTCCGGAACTGCTCCGAATATCTTTGATGCCTCGGACCACGAGATGTATACCGAACCGTCCTTGGATTTATGCAGTTTGGGATATGCCGCCGTATAGCCGGATTTACTTATTTGCTCCGGTTTGCCCCAAACTCCCTTTTTGTCGCAGACGGCTGCCATAACACGGGTTCCGTTGACTGTATGGGACCCGTCGTTATCCAAAAAGACCATCAGTTTTTCTCCGTCTGGCAGTACGGCAATTTGCGGTTTGGCACGTTCGGCAGCATTTTCTTCCAGTATATGATAGCCGACCGGTTCGGGTACGGCACGTGCCGCAGGGGTGTCTGCCACCCATTTAGACTTTGTCGCTTTATAAGTACGCAGGGCAGCCGAAACTTCGGACGGTCCCGCCGCTTGCATACGGGATTTGGCGGTAACATCCTCCGGCTTTACACCGGCATACACGCCGATTCCGCCCAAAGGAATTTTGAAAGAATACTCAATAGAAAAGACAGCCAAATCCAAACCGAATCCGCCTTCAAACAGGAAGTACATTCCGTCGTTTTTTATCCCCGCCTGTTTATTTGCCGTCCTTGTGGCATCACCCAGCGCCACTCGTCCATATACTATAATAGAAGCAAATCCTCTGGCTCCCAGTATGTTGCATATACCGACACCAACCGTGACTTTTCCGCTGACTGTGGCTTGAAAGGAACTATTCGGGTTATACATTTCAAGAACATTATAATCTTCGACAAGGTCATCGGCGGCAATATCCGCAACATCATCCTCGGAGTCATCTCCCTGATGGGATCTGTAGTTTCCGGTAAATTTTGCTTCCACAGTTCCTGTCAGATTCAAATAACAAGGTATCCCATAGATAACCGTATAAAAAGTTTTCCCAATACTGAACGAGCCGCCGACCAGGTACGACCCTCCGGCAAACACATATTTTTTCTGATCCGGGTCCCATTTCCAGTCGAATCCAAAGCCAAGCGTAATCGACCAGCGTATCATAGGTTCCTTAAACATGTTATTCAGTGAGTCTTTGTCCACATCGTCTGTTGTGCCTTTCATCTCCTTGACTTCTTCCTCGCTTAAAACCCCTTGTTCCGCCAAAAAATCGGCAAGCTCATCAATCGCACTATACTCCTTGCGATCCTGTTCCCTGCCTTCATTCATCTTTGCTTTCACGCCCTCCAGCAATTGCAGTGAACGGGGCATTTTGGGGTATTGATAACCAAAATCCACATTGTCGGTATAGTCGGGATGTTCGATTGTATACCCGTTTTCATCCACATTGCTGCCTGTTCGGCGAGTCAGCTTCAAATCAAAATAGTTGGAGGAGATATTCAAACCGTCCAGCAGAGGAACCGATGTTTCGCTTTCCCCCTCTTGTCCGAATTGGGCATGTACCGGTTCTTTATAATCGGCAACAAACCGCAGACCGGTATAACGCATAGGAAATGAGCTTTCTACAGATGTCGTCTGTGTGCCGGTTTCATTTCCCTCGTCGTCATACAGGGTGGTTGTTATCTCCCGGTCATTGGCATCCACCAGTTCCACATAAAGCAAATCCCCGGAACGAATCTTGTCCTCTAAGTCGAGCTGGGTAGTGAACACTGTCTGCCCTTTTGCCGACGCTTCTGTTTCTGCCTGCAGTGTCTGCATCTCGTCATTTTTCGTATAATATTTCACCCTTTTTACACCCTGGTCGGATGAATTGAACGACACTTCCAGTGTGACATTCAGCTTACCGCCGACCAGACTGACCGTATCTTTTGAGTTCCCGTGCAAGGTGTTGTTTATATTGCTCTCATATTCATAACTGATCCATTCGCACCGGACCGTGTTTGATGATTCCTGCATCACCTGAATTCCGCCGGCACTGAACAGATAACAGGGCGCGGTTACCTGTTTGTCGGTCACTTCAAAAGTATCCGGATCGACTTCCTGCTCGGTAAACTCACGCTCCTTGGGTGTACCTTCCCCAAGCAGGGTAACGTACCGGGGTGTCTTTGTATACCCGTTGTCAATCAAAACCGAAATCACATCGCCGGGAACCGCCTTAATACCGGCAACAGTAAACTTCCCGTCATCCTCCGAATCAGCACTGTACCGTGCAACATACCGTACCGGATTGTTCTCTTTCACTCCGGTGGCAATATAAGAATTCGCCGTAACGGTCACCCGCCCTGCCGGAACCGTTTCCGGTTCGATCTTGTTGGCTCCGTACCGGATCGCACTGTCTATGTAATAAAGACTGCCCGAATATTCAAAATACCGGTAGTCTGCCGGATTGATCTCTTCGGCTTCTATCGTAACCACATTTTCATCCCGGCGTCCGCGCGCCAGGAAATCCAGTTGATAGCCGTTGATTTTTTTATCTTCCCCAACAAGGGAAAAACGGGCACGGTATGTTTTCCCGTCTTTGTTTACAGGCACGACGCTGATTTGATGAAGCTCGTCAATATTTGCCTTGTCTGCAATAATCATCTTACCCTTTAAATCATCGGACAGCTTGCTGTCGGAAATCAGCCCCTGCACCTGAAGCTTCGACCGGGCGTCTTCACTCATTTTGATTTCAATGCAGTTGGCATCCGAAAATTCAGGCCGTATCGTATAGCTCCCCTCCTGCAGTGTTTCCGTAATACTGAAATCATAATTACTGCTGTCCCTTACCGGAGAACCGGTCAGATTGCGCTGAACCAACCGGTACGCAGCGGGATACCAACCGTCTTGCGTCGCTTCGGGTTCAAGATGAAACATATCCCCCGCATGGAATGTATGGGTTCCTGCCGAAAGGCGGCTGTCCTTGAATTTTCCGTGCGAATCGGACTGAATCGTTACCTGCACGTCAATGTGCTTATAGATCGGCTTGATTTTGACGGAGATGGAATCATCCGCACCATCCGGCACAGCTCCGGCTGCATCATGGATCTTCTTCGTAAAATCCGAATCAAATGTTAAACTCATCTTTTCCGCATCGACTGTAAAGGAGTGATCCTTACCGGAGGTATCCTTAACCGTAATCTGGTACTGATCCAGATACCCCCTTATCATCTTGCTTCCGGCATAGTCGTAAGGTTCACTGTTAAAGTCGATGGTTTCCTCCGCCGGAACCTCCAGACTTGAATTTTTTGTATTTGCCAGTCTGAACTGCGCGGGCCGTATTGACTGTGTGGTGCCGTCGGCTCTTTGATAGGTCATTTCATCCGGCTGTTCCACGCTGACATTAAATGTTCTGTACATCAGTGCCATACCAAAAACCTGAAGCCCCATAATGGGATTGCGGACATTTCCGTCTTGTTTCAGTTTAACGTATATACGCTTCATTCCCGTGAGGCGTTTTCCCGAATCACTATCCCGAAGCAAAAGGGGATTGGAAATTTTCTTGTCAAAAGAATCCGCCGATGTAATTTTATAACTCGTTTTTGAATTAACGTAGTATTCGACCGTATTCGCACCGGAAGAATTTGCATTTAACGACCAGTCAAAAACTCCGTACTTAAAATTATCCATTGTGATATTGCTGGGATAGAGAGTGATATTGGAACCGTCCGCCCCCCACTTGCCATTGAAATAAAGAAGCCAATGCTGCTGACCTCCGTTTTTGGAAGCACACCCGTCACTTTTTTCATGCTTATTTGCTTTGGAATTTGTATGGTGATAGGCACCGCTCGCCTGAGGACTGCCTCCGGTCTGTTTATCCCAGGCGTTTTTTTCTGCAAAATAATACTCTCCCCAATTACGTCCGTTACTCACTAGCAATCCCCATCCATCTCCTTTATCGGGATGTGCGGTAATCTCATATTCCGTATTGCGTACCGTCACCGACTCCGGATTCCCCCACTCGTCACTGGATGCGGCTGCAGCCGCCCTGACAGGCTGATAACCCTCCGACGCATAGGAGGGTTTGAATTTCTTCTTTATGACTTCCCCGCGGTCGGCACCCATAAAGCCGTACAAATCCACCGAAATGGTCTTGGCTTTTTTGGGAATATCCAGCGTAACACTCCGCTCGGTCACATAGGGCTGAAATTCCACACGGGTTTCTTTTCCTCTCCTGCCATCCTCTCTTACCGCATTCACCATAACAGTAGCGACGCTGTGAGGTGCGCCTTTCCGGGTAATCTTCGCAACAACGCCTGCTTTCGTATCCGAAACACCGGACAGGCTAATGACAGACCGTGCCTCTTTCCGGTTGTCCTTAATCGTAATGCTGCAGTTGACGACCGCAGACAGCTTGAGCGGGTCCGACGGATCGGACAATACCAGGTCAAAAGATTTGTCCCCCTGCGCCTCCTTGCTTTGAAATGTTTCAAACGTAATCCTCTTTACCTTTTCCCCTTTGTCAAACTCAATCAGGGTGGAGGAAGATACCGGCATATCCTTGCCCGGATCTGCCCCTATCGCCTCAAATAGATTCATGTCGGCATTGGGAGCGGATACCTCTCTGGATTCTTTCCCCAAGGAGTTCTCCCGCTTCTCAGCCAGCTTGCTCTTGGGAGTGTCTGCGTTTTTTTGTCCCTGAGCCGTCCTTTCCATCATTTCCTGAAAGTTCTCAACCGGCTCGTTTGCCCCGACGCCGAGATTTTCAGCCGCCAGCTCCAACAGGTTTTTTTCCTGCTTAAAAACCTCGGTCTTGTATTTGGAATCGTCGATTTTGTAATCTTCTCCGTATCCGGCGGAAATGTCAATCGTTTTTAGTGCAACCGATGCCGGACTGCTCATGTCACCCTTACGGTAAACGGTGGCGATATACCTGCCGGAATTCTTAACGGCGGTACTGGCAGTACCCATAACGGCATAGCTGTCACCGTCGGCAATGTCTATCTTTGCTTTCATAACCGGAAGTAAAATCCGGTCGGCGGCGGCACCCGCAGGCGAAGCAAACGGCGGTACGATTGTTGTCAGCATTGTAATACAGAGAATCATTGCTATGATGCGTTTTTTCATTTTTTCTTCCTTTCTTTTCATTTTCATGCGGTACGCAGTTTTTTTAGCTAGGGTGTGTCTGAAAACTGCTTTCTGTCAGACACACCCTAATCCATTTTAGCATAAAAATAAGCCCCCATGCGGGGGCTGCGCCTAAAATGCACCATTTTGCGCCAAAATGATTCACAAATAAGTTTGGGAATGCAGGATGGTCTATAACCCATCCTGCATCAAATGAAATAACACGCTCTTATAAATCAAAACCATCCGTATATCCTTATCACAATAGCGATTTGTATAAAACTCAACCACTTTGTATGCCAGACAGCTTGTTGCCATGAACATTGACATAATCATAATTACATTGATAGGCAACAAAAAGAAAATCATAATCATTGTTATAATATAAATACATAAAATAAAAAAGAACCGACGATTAATACGCACCGAGTCATGCACTGTTTCTAAAAGCCTCAATAACATTTGATTTAAACTCTCATCATCTTTTTCTCTTAATTCGATATATATATCACAGAAAACCTCCGTCGTATCCCGTTCTTCCAATGATTCAAAATAAACCTGATATTTTTCCCTGCCTAACTCCCTGCATATGAGTTTCCCTAATACACTTGTCACAAATTCACCGCCTTGCTTCGCACAATAATATTATATACAACGCAGGAATTCTTTGTATTCCTGCGTTGTATGCGCTGATTTCCTAACGAAATCGTGCGCATCCCCCGGAGATTCTATATGAAATGACAGTTTTTTATGTCGTTTCATATAGAAGACAATTTTATCTTCTGCCTCATTAACTATATTATTCACGAATATCTTGTTTCGTTATTCGATAAATAAAAAATTTTGAGGTACTTAATTTTCCCAATTCAAAAGCGGCTGACTGAAAACCGCANNAAGTTTACTTTGTAAACTTTGCTCCGCAAAAATAGTTCTTTTCTATTGCATTCAAAAGCGGCTGTCTGAAAACCGCAGCCGCTAAAGTCATTGTCTTTCTATTACTGATTGTTAATAAAAATCGCGGTTCTCCTTATCCTACCGTTGTAAATCCGTATTTTGTAACCGTCCGGAAAGGTACGCCCGCTTTACAGACACAGGATTTAAAGCTCTCTACATTACACGAATTGGGGAAATACTGTGTTTCAAAACAAAGTCCGTCCCGTTTATGATATTCCGCCCCGTCTTTTCCCTGCTCATTTCCGATAAAATTACCGGTATAGAACTGCATTCCGACTAAGTCCGTTTCAATTTTCATCACACGTCCGGTCGCTTCTTCTATCAATTCTCCGGCATAGAGAACCTTTCCGTTATCATCGCGGTCCAAAACAAAATTATGGTCATAGCCGCCTGCAATCTTAATCGGCGCAAAATCAGCGTCAATATCGTCCCCAACCCGGCGCGGAGAAGTAAAGTCCATCGGCGTGCCTTTCACTTCCATGATTTCCCCCATCGGAATCAAGTCGTCGGTTGTCGGGGTAAATTCATTGGCTTGAATGACAACCTTATGATCCAAGATATTGCCGGAATCGTGTCCCGCCAAATTGAAATACGTATGATTGGTCAGATTGACAAGCGTATCCTGATCCGAAACCCCTTCATAAATCAAAACCAACTCATCCTTATCATTTAACTCATATGTCATTTTTAAGTCCAGATTGCCGGGAAAGCCTTGTTCTCCGTCCGGACTGGTTCTGGAAAATGTAATACGGTCGGCCCCCTCTGTCTGGGTCACGCTTGCTTGATACATCAGCCGATTATAACCGGGTGTTCCGCCGTGAAGGTTATTGTTCCCGTCATTCTTTTCCAGTGAATACG
>DBDL01000005.1:30107-31174 GCA_002293545.1 Lachnoclostridium sp. UBA933
AAGGAGCCAAACCCCGGATCATTTTTCTTTTCATAACTTTCGATATTGTCATAACCCAAAACAACATCTCCGAATGCGCCGTTTTTGTCGGCAACAAATAAATTAACCAAAATTGCCCCGTAATCAATAAACTCGGCTTTCATACCGTTCTTATTCTGAAGCGTATACATTGTTACCTTATCCCCGTTCCCCGTTGTTCCAAAATCTTTTTTTTGAATGCTCATCTTCTTCCTCCTGATTTATATTTTTATAATTATATAATGTTATAACTTTATATTTTATGATTCCGCCCGTTTATCTGAAAGCATGATTCCCAACTCATCCAACTGCTTCTCGTCCACAGCACCCGGAGCCTGCGTCATCAGGCAAGAGGCGTCCTTGACTTTCGGAAAAGCAATCACCTCACGTATATTGTCCTCACCTGCCATCAGCATAACCAAACGATCCAATCCGAAACCCAACCCCACATGCGGCGGCACACCGTAGCGGAATGCATCGAGTAAAAATCCAAACCGTTCATGTACATCTTCTCTGTCAAAACCAAGAACATCAAACACCTTTTCCTGAATATCATTCTGATGGATACGAACCGAGCCGCTTCCCAGTTCATAACCGTTCAGAGTAATATCATAGGCATTGGCACGGACATCCTCCGGTTCCGTATCCATCAACAGGATATCTTCCTCCATCGGCATAGTAAACGGATGATGCATTGCCGTAAAACGGCCTTGCTCCTCCGAATACTCAAGAAGCGGGAATTCCGTTACCCAAAGGAATTGATACTCATTCTTATCAAGCAGATTCAGATTCTTTGCCATTTCCATACGGAGATTTCCAAGAACACTAAATACCACTTTATTTTGATCTGCGGCAAACAAAAGCAAATCCCCTGCTTTTCCGTCCAATGCCTCAACCAGACCGTCCATTTCCTGTTCGCTGATGAATTTGGCAAACGATGACTTTCTCGTACCATCTCCCGTAATCGCTATATACGCAAGCCCTTTAGCACCAAAATCTTTGGCGGTTTGAACCAAGGCGTCAATTTTTTTGCGGGGCATTTCTCCCTG
>DBDL01000005.1:31205-32439 GCA_002293545.1 Lachnoclostridium sp. UBA933
TTCTGACCAGCTCCGTAACATCTTTCAATTCCATTCCAAAACGGATATCCGGTTTATCGGAACCAAACCGATTCATTGCCTCTTTGTATGTCATCCTGGGAAACGGGACGGGAACCTCTATATCCAGTATTTCTTTAAACATCTTCTGAAATAACCGTTCATTGATGTCCATTACTTCCTCTTCCGAAGTAAAGGAAAGCTCCATATCAATCTGGGTGAATTCCGGCTGACGATCCGCCCGTAAATCCTCATCCCGAAAGCATCTGGCAATCTGGAAATAACGGTCGTAACCGGAACACATCAGCAACTGCTTAAACAATTGCGGCGACTGCGGCAGCGCATAAAAATTCCCCGGATGAATGCGGCTCGGCACAAGATAATCCCTAGCGCCCTCCGGTGTACTTTTCATCAGCATCGGCGTTTCGATGTCAATGAATTCTTCTTTCGCAAAAAACTCGCGTATCATCATGGTTATTCTGCTGCGCAGCATGAGATTTCTTTGTAAATCCGGTCTTCTCAAATCAAGCGTACGATGTTTCAGCCGCAGTTCATCCTTTGTCCTGCTGTTTTCTTCCACCGGAAACGGCGGCGTTTCCGCCTCTGACAAAATACGGATTTCCGTAACACGTATTTCAATCTCCCCTGTTTTCATATTTTGATTGACCGCTCCCGAACGGTTTTCAACCTTTCCGGTCACGGCAATAACAAACTCCGCACGCAGCTTTTCAGCCTTTGCAAACCCCTCCGCACCGATATCGCTTTCCTCAAAAATCAACTGAATCAACCCGGAACGGTCCCGTAAATCCACAAAAATAATTCCGCCCTTGTTTCTGCTTTTCTGAACCCATCCCATAAGCGTAACTTCTCCGCCTGTCTGCTGTTTTACTGCTTCGGTACACCGGCATGTCCGTTTCATGCCTTTCATTGACTCTGACATCACTTTTCCTCTTTTCCGTACTTATATTGATCTTCATAAACTTCTGAAATATCGGTATAACCTTCTTTGACCAACTGTTCTTTTTGAAATTTCTTATTCTTTTTCATAACCGATATATTGACCTGTATCCCTTTACTCCGTTCATCGGCGGCTTTCTTTAAAATCTCCTGTATCGTTTCGCTTCCCGTACGTTTATCAATCAAATACGCCTTTTTGGTACTGTCATTCGGAACCGTAAACCCGCGTTCCGCCAAAAGCAGTACAATCCGTTCAAACCCAACGGAAAAACCGCAAGCC
>DBDL01000031.1:0-1323 GCA_002293545.1 Lachnoclostridium sp. UBA933
CGGAAGCTGAATGATAAATGTACTTCCCACACCCATTTCCGTCTTAGCGTCAACACTGCCGCCTAACGCTTCAATTTTGGTTTTGACAACATCCAGACCGACGCCTCTTCCCGAAACATCCGAAATTTTCTCTGCCGTCGAAAAACTTGGCATGAACAACAAATCAATCAACTCATGATCCGTAATCGTTTCCGCTTGTTTTTCGGAAATCGAGCCGCGGTCCAATGCTTTTTTCTTTACCTTCTGCAAGTCAATTCCGCCGCCGTCATCCCGAACCTCTATCGTAACATTGTTCCCTTCCTGATAGGCATCTAAGAAGATAGAACCGATTTCCGGCTTGCCAAGCTTCACTCTTTCTTTGTTGCTCTCTAACCCATGATCCGCGGAATTACGGAGCAAATGCATCAAAGGATCGCCGATCTCGTCAATAACGGTACGGTCAAGCTCTGTTTCTTCTCCTGACATATATAATTCCATTTTTTTGCCCAATTTACGGTTTAAATCCCTTATCATCCTAGGGAAACGGTTTACTACGGATTCAATCGGAACCATCCGGACTTTCATAACGGATTCGTGCAGATTTGTTGTAACACGTTCCAGATACTCAATTTGCTCATTAAATCCGTTTCTTCCCTGCTCCACTTCCGCTGTCCCGTTCTCCTGAGGTACGGAGCTTACCGAAACCAATCCGTTTTTGGCAATAATCAACTCGCTGACAAGGTTCATTAAGACATCTAATTTATCAATATCCACACGAACCGAACGGTTGACAACTGCTTTTCCTGTTTTGGACGCCTGCGGCTGCTCCATGACAACAGTTTCTTCTTCTCTGCTTTGCACTTCTCCGTCATCCTGATCCCCGTCCTGCTCGTTATCCTCTTCCTGGTCATAACTTGTTTCTTGATTTCCGGCATAATCGGTAATACAAACATCTTCGATCTCGGATACATTACTTATTATTTTCTTAATCTCGTCCTTTGATTCACCGGTAACAAAAATCCAACTGAAATCAAAATCAAAGTCTTCATCTTCAATATCTTCCACAGAGGGAACCGATTTAATTATTTCCCCTTTATCTTCCAATCCTTTAAATACCAAAAACGCTCTGGCTGCCTTTAAAATACATGTCTGCTGTAAATAAACCGTAATAGCAAAAATGTTCTTACCTTCTTCAATGGATTCTTTTACTCCTATAATCTCATGGTCTGTCATCGTAATCTGATTTGCTTTGCATTTCCCATCGGGAACATCTTCCGAAAGCTCTTCTTTTTTATCCGGTTCTTTTTTTACCGCGGCTTTTTTCGTCGGCTTCTTCTTTGGTTT
>DBDL01000031.1:1328-20731 GCA_002293545.1 Lachnoclostridium sp. UBA933
TAAATCATCAATAATATCCTGATTCGTTTTTGTTCCTTCATTCCCGTCTGTCTGGATTTTGTTCAGGTAATCCTCCAAGGCATCCAGTCCGCGGAATAAAATATCAACCAAGTCGGCTCTGACACTTATTTTTTCATTCCTTATCTCAGAGAACACATTTTCAAGATGATGCGCTAAGAGCTGCATGTTCTTATAGCCCATCGTACCTGCCATTCCTTTTAAGGAATGTGCGGCACGGAATATTTCATTGATCGTATTTTCATTCTCCGGCTCTTTTTCCAAAATAAGAACATGTTCATTTAAGCTTTGTAAGTGTTCCTTTGTTTCATCAATAAAAATATCAAGATATTGGCTTGTGTCCATTGTGAATCACTCTCCTGCTTTCTTAATTATTGCGTCTGCTACTTCAATAAGCGGCACTACTTCATCAACTAATCCCGCCGCCTTTACCGCACGCGGCATTCCATAAACAATACTGGTTTCCTCATCCTGTGCGACAACGGACACATTCCGGTAACGCATCAGATAATTCAATCCCTTTGTTGCATCAGCTCCCATCCCTGTAAGTACGGCACAAATAATTTTTGCAAAATTTGTGTCCGCTAATGATTCCAAAAAAATATCGGCACACGGTCGTAATCCGCCGCGCGGAGGATCCTTTCTTACCACAAAAGAATAATTGGAACGATTCTGCTGCAGATAAAGCTGAGAACCGCCTTGGGCAATATAGACATGCCCTTTCTCCATCACNNACTGACTCCATCAGCATACCATCCTCTGTTTCCAATACCGTCAAAGAACATTCTTCATCCAGCCTTTTTGCCAACGAGTTTGTAAATCCCTCCGGCATATGCTGAACAATGACAATCGGATACGGAAAGTTTCTTGGAAACCGAGGCACCACCTCCTGCAATGACTTCGGTCCGCCGGTTGATGAGGCAATAAACACAAATTTATCAGAACCGCTGCTTTTTGAATGCGTATATAAACCGACTGCCGGCTTGGGCTTATGCTCCTTTATCTCGGAGATTTTTTTCCAATCGACCTCCTGTTCCAGCTTCGTCTTTAAATTTACAGCGAGTAAAACCTGTGCTAATAACCGATCTTTAAATCCCTCTCCTCTGACCTCTGCAAAACCATCCGGTTTCCGTACAAAATCAAAAGCCCCCAATTCCAATGCACGAATGGTTTCTTTCTCACTTTGACTTGCAATCGCGCTGACAAGCAATACCCTGCCTTGCATTTTTAACTTGGATTGTTCTTCTAAAAAGGTGACGCCGTCCATTTCCGGCATATTGATATCCAATACGATCAATTCATACTTTTTCCCCTGTTTCAGAAGATTTAATGCTTCCAATCCGTTTTTCGCAGTATCGGCAACATGTAATCGACTGTCACTATTTATTATATCAGACATCACCCTTCTCATAAGTGCAGAGTCATCAACTACCAAAATATTTCTTTTTTTCTCTGTCATTTAACTAAGCCTCAATTTCTATGTATTATTATAATTTGCCAAGACGCTTTCTTTGCTCCTGAAAAACATACCTTACGATCAGCTCTCTTTTTGTATTGTCGATACCGACATATTCTCCCCTAATCTCATAAGGAAAACGGTTTTCCTCTTTTTTTGTACAGGCAATGACTTTAAACATCAGTTTTAAACGTACGACCCCCTCATCCATTGGTAAAGAAAGATCCAATTCCAATTCATCCTCCTGATTCAGTGACTGCTTGCTGTGAAAACAGACACCCCCTCCGCTGATATCCGAAATCAGACAGCTGTCCCACTGGACTTTCATGTTCAGCAGCTCTTCCCCTGCGAGATATTTGGATTCATCATCCACAAAGTCTTTTTTGTTCAATCGCAGCCTCAATATCTTTTCATATTCTGAAACCAAACGGTAATTCGCTTCAAACAGACAATCCAAACGATAATATTTACGGCGCTGGGAACGTTTCAGAGGAGATATAAACACAACATCCAGCAAATATATGCTCTTGAGTACATAACGCTTCAGAATACGCGCATTGCATTGCTGAAAACCGTCTTTCGTATTGATCGAGAGTGTATATTCGTCACCGACCTGCAAACTGATAACCCGTCCTTTATAAATTGGCATCGTAATCGTAGCTAATTTGTCTTCATCATAATTCACCAGCTGGCTTCCGTATTTATTCTCGTCCAAAGACACGCCGACTTTACTTTTGATATGCTTTAATTCTATCCTGTCACCTATTGATATTTTTTCCATATTTCACCTGCGTTCATCCATTTATATTTTATTGAATTTCATTCGGAGCACTCTGGAAAATACTTTCATTATCCCCATTTTATCCGTACTCTTGTTTTGATTGTTTACTAACCTGCCGGCAATCGAAGATATGGCAACCGCCGCCGGGGAGTTCGGAGCCGCAAAAGACACCGGAGCCTGTTTCATAACTGCTCTGTGCATATTGACATCATAGGGAACCGATCCAAAATGTTCTACATCAATATTTAAAAATTTATTCACGACAATGCTTAATTTATCAAATAACTCATGTGAGTCCTTTTGATTCTTTATCTGATTGGCAATCATTTTAATAATCGTTTTATCCGGGGCATATTCCGTATGTCTGCCCAAGGATTTTAAAAGTGCGTATGCATCGGTAATCGACGTCGGTTCCGGTGTAATCACCAATAACACCTCTTCGCTTGCCGCCACAAATTCCATTACCGAATCGGATATGCCTGCACCGGTATCAATCAGTATATAATCCGCCATCATATCCAATTCATATAACCGGTGAACGAGCACATAGATTTGTTCCTTGGTCATATTCGCCATCTCGCTGATTCCGGACCCTCCCGATATAAAGCCGATATTCTGCGGTCCGTAGAATATAATATCCTCAAGTTTTTTCCCCCGGAACATCATGTCTGCTAAATTATATTCCGGCCGAATCCCCAACATCACTTCAATATTAGCCAATCCAAAATCCGCATCCATAACGATTACATTTTTTTTCATTTTGCTCAGCTCGATTGCCAGATTGACCGTTACACTTGTTTTTCCTACGCCGCCTTTCCCACTTGTTATCGTAACAACCCTTGCTGCATTCACCGACTCCTGAAAGGGGGTTTGCTGTTTTTTTATAATATTTCTCAGTCCTTCCGCCTGATCCATTACGATTTCCCCCCCAACAATTCCTTTGCCAAGTATTGCGGATCCATTTCTCCCATGTCATCCGGAACATTTTGTCCCCAGGTAACATAAGAAAGCGGACATTTTGTGATGACCTTCATATTTAACAATACACCGTGCACGGAAGACTCATCCAGCTTGGTAAATATAATACTATAGTCGGTAATGTCCAGATAGTTTTTCGCAATCTCGATTAGATTTTTGTATTTTATACCCATGTTCATCACAAGGTACACTTCCCGTTCCGAAATCGGCACTTGTCCCAGTAAATCACTGATATCATCCATTTGCTCTTTATTGCGGTGTGATCTGCCTGCCGTATCAATCAAGCAGATATCATATTCCCGAAGTTCCGGAAGGGATGCCGACAGCTCTGCCGGAGTATAAATTACTTTTAAATAAATATCCAATATATTCGCATATGTCTTGAGCTGCTCAACCGCGGCAATCCGGTATGTATCTGCCGTCACAAGCGCAATTTTACATTTGCGGTTCAATTTCAGATAAGAAGCAATTTTAGCAATGGTCGTTGTTTTTCCCACGCCGGTGGAACCAAGGAAAAAAACAAATTTTGTTTTTCCTTCTTCCGGTTCAATCAGATACGGTCTGCCCAGTGTCAAAATAATCTTTTGATAAATGCCGGCAAGTATATTGTCAATTGTTGCATCTCCCGGCAATGAATTCTCAATTTCATGAATGAGGTTTTTCGCTATCTCTTCATCCACTTCATGTTCTGTCATTTGTTTGTAAATCAAATCCTTATAAGCCTTTATTTTATTATCCTTTTCGTTTTTCTCATCGGCGGCAGGCTCTGCTTTTTTTTCCTCTTCCACAGGCTTTTCCTCCGCTTTCTCCTTATCTTCAACCAATTGCTTTTCCAATAATTTCTGTAAACTGTCCAGCTTCTTCTCCAATGATTCTGCAGGCATATCTTCTCCTTTCCGAACGGAAACATCAGGAGTAAAGGATTCCACTTTTAAGTCCACATGCGGAATTTCTTTTTTTTCTTCTTGTTCTTTAGTTCCATTATTTTCATAAGAAGTGGCTTCATCCAAAGCAGCCGTTACTTCTACCTTTGCTTTGACAAAAATCTTAAAGAAGCCTTTGGGATGGACCTTTTTGATATTCATAACAACGGCATTGCTTCCCAAGTCATCTTTTGCCTGTTCGATTGCTTCCCGCTCCGTCCCGGCCGTATATTTCTTAATAATCATCCTACTGTCACCATCCCCACTGATTGTAATTCCACATCCGAATCAATTTCGTTATACGATAGCACATGCAAATCTTTAAACTGCTCCGCTATGAGCTTTTTAAAATACATGCGTACAATCGGAGATGTTATGATAATCAGGTCCTTTCCGAGTTCCTCCAACTTATCGACCTCCTGTTTTAATTTATCCATAATCTGACCGGTATAAGTAGGGTCCAGTGCCAGATAAGAGCCTTGTTCCGTTTGTTTGACCGAGTTCATACANNCTCATGATTTCCTGTTCCACGGTCGGGTCCAGCGTTACGACACTGGTAACTTCACTGTTTGAAAAATATTTATTGGAAATGGCACGTTTCAGTGCCTGTCTTGCGTACTCTGTCAATATATCCGGATCCCTTGTAGTCGGTGCATAATCCGCCAGTGTTTCAAAGATGGTAATCAAGTCACGTATCGAAATCCCCTCTTCCAGCAGATTCTGCAATACCTTTTGTATTTCACCGACACCCAGAAGCTTGGGTACAAGTTCACCGACCAAGGTACTGTTTGCCTGCTCCACATTATCAATCAGGTTTTGTACGTCCTGTCTTGTCATTAATTCATGCAAATGAGAGGTTATGATTTCAACCAAATGCGTCGCAATAATCGACGGCGGGTCCACAACCGTATAGCCGAGTGATTCGGCTCTTTCCCGCTGACTCTCCGTAATCCACAGCGCCGGTAAATGGAACGACGGTTCAAACGTAGGGATTCCGGTGATTTCTTCTTCCACATATCCCGGATTCATCGCCATATAGTGGTCAAATAAAATTTCCCCTTCACTGATTGGGATTCCTTTAATCTTAATGATATATTGGTTGGGATTCAATTGTATATTATCTCTCAGACGGATCATCGGAACCACACATCCGAGCTCCAATGCAATCTGCCTTCGTATCATGACGACACGGTCCAGCAAATCACCGCCTTGATTTACATCTGCCAGCGGGATAATCCCATAACCAAACTCCAGTTCGATTGAATCTACGGTAAGCAGGGAATTGACATTCTCCGGCCGCCTGATTTCATCCGCCGATTCTTCTTCCTCCGCCACTTCCGCCTCAATGCTGCCCTGCTCCAGATGGTTTGCAATAATCCTCGCAACAATGAGGAACATCACGCCATAGGTGCTGAATATCAGTATACTGCTTTGAAATGCCGTAATTCCCAAACCAAGCAGTGTAATCCCAACGATATTCAATACCTTGGGTACGGAAAACAACTGCCTTGCCAATACATCTCCGATATCCGCTTCTTTCGAGGACTTTGTAACGAGAATACCGGTTGCCAAAGATATCATGAGTGACGGCATCTGACTGACCAGTCCGTCACCAATCGTCAATATCGAATACGTTTCAAGCGCCGTATTGATATCCAATCCGTTCACCATAACACCGATTGCCAAGCCTGCGCCGAAATTCAATACGGTAATCAGCAATCCGGCAATGGCATCCCCCTTAACATACTTGGTAGCACCGTCCATCGCACCAAAAAAGGCGGATTCCTGCTGGATCTTTTCTCTCCGCACCTTTGCTTCATCATCGGTAATCGCACCGGTATTCAAGTCGGCGTCGATTGCCATCTGTTTACCGGGCATCGCATCAAGTGTAAAACGTGCCGTTACTTCGGATACACGTTCCGAACCTTTATTAATAACCAAAAACTGGACAATAATCAAAATAATAAACACAATGGTTCCTACAATCAAATTACCGCCGCCGACAAACGAACCAAATGTTTGTACAACCTCACCGGCATCGGCGTTTAACAATATATTTCTTGTTGAATTTACATTCAACCCCATTCTGAACAGGGTCGTAATCAGCAATAATGTTGGAAAAC
Source organism: Lachnoclostridium sp. UBA933 (assembly GCA_002293545.1). Classification (GTDB taxonomy): domain Bacteria; phylum Bacillota; class Clostridia; order Lachnospirales; family Lachnospiraceae; genus UBA933. The sequence goes on from DBDL01000031.1 coordinate 7,608, forward strand.
TCGACATATCCAGCGGTTCTTTTGAAAAAAGTGCATTAAACAATATAATCATTGATACGGCAATATTCAGTGTAAACAATACATCAAGCAGGAACAGGGGTACAGGAACAAGCAATGCCATAATCGGTACCAGTACAAATGCCCCGACGGCAACATCATTTCTTTTCAATGTTCCTCACACTCCTTTCTATAAACGCCCCTTCAGCCCATAAACATATGCTAAGATTTCCGCTACTGTCTGATATAACTCCGGCGGTATCTGCTCACCAATCTCCACATTATGGTAAAGCATACGTGCAACCGGTTTATTCTCAACAATTTCTATCCTGGTTTCTTTGGCAATATCCCTTATCCTTTGTGCCAGATAATCCGCACCCTTGGCAATGACAACCGGTGCCTCATTCTCTTTTTTATCATATTTTACCGCTACGGCTAAATGTGTTGGGTTGGTAATAACCACATCCGCTTCCGGCAGCCTCTGCATCATCCGCCTTCGGGATGCCTCCTGCATTTTTCTTCTGATCTGACCTTTGATTTCCGGATTCCCTTCGGTCTGCTTATACTCATCCTTTACTTCCTGTTTGGTCATTTTCATATCTTGTTTAAACTTGCGTTTCTGATAGATATAATCCGCAAGTGCAAGGACAAAAAATACAAGGCTGATCCGGACTGCCAAATCCAGAACCGTTGAAACGATTAAGGATACCGCAGGGGCAAACTCTAACTCATATATATTTGTAATCAGTCCCCATTCATCGTTTAAGGCATCGTAGACTACATAAAACAATACGCCCAACTTGGCAATGGTTTTGACTAAATCAAATATCTTATCTTTTGAAAACAGCTTCTTCGCCCCATTAATCGGATTCATTGACGATAATTTGGGTTTCAGGGGCTTTCCGGTCAGTTTCCACTTCACTTGAACCAGGTTTACAATAATGGCGCCTACTAACCCAAAAGCCAAAATCGGGAGGCTTATCAACAGTATCTTTTGAAAAAAATATCCCAGTACCGATACGGAAATACTCAGCGTAAACTCTTCTTTTGCCAGCTCCGGTATTTTATCTGTCGAAAACTTAAAGATTTCTTTAAAGGACTCATACATATAGCCGCCTAAAAACTGTATCGAGAAAAATAAAACCAACAGCATGATCGCCGTATTCAAGTCCTGACTCTTTGCAACCTGACCTTCTTCCCTGGCCTTTCCTAATTTTTTACTTGTGGGTTCCTCTGTTTTCTCTCCGCTTTCGCTATTTGCAAAAAACTGTAGATTATATCTTATATATATCCTGTTGTTATCCATTACCGCTCACACTTTCATATCATTCTATTTCGGTGTAAAGGCATCCATTAACTGATTCGTTACCGTCCGCATTTGATCGTATATGAAATTTGTAACACCCGGCAGCGTTTCAACGATGATAAACAAAACAATGATACCAACCATTACTTTTAACTGCATTCCAACCACAAACATGTTCATCTGCGGAGCCGCTCTTGCCAAAACACCCAACACAATATTTATTATAAGCATACATCCGAAAATCGGCAGTAATATGCGAAATGCAATCATAAAATAATTCGGAAGAAACTCTACCATGACATCGGTAATGCTTTTTGAAAAAACGGCTTCTCCTATATTGAAATGCTGGAATGAATCAACCACCGCCTGAATTACAAAATAGTGCATATGGCTTACCATCATCAGCAGCATGACCGCATATAAATACAAGGTTCCCGAAATCGTTCCCTGAATTCTCGTCTGAGGGTCAAATATATTGGACATCGACAAGCCCATGTCCATATCCATCAATTGTCCGGAGAAATTCAAAATATATAAACAAATATTGGACATGAATCCCATTGCAATCCCGACACATGCTTCTTCAATCATCAATGCCGAAAAACCGATTAATCCCGTATATTCTAGTGTAACCGGTTCTACCATATTGATTACAATAATGGAAAGTACCAAGGCAATCGCCAACTTAACGCGGACAGGGATACTGGCATAACTTAAAAACGGTGCTGCCATTACAAAAGATGACAAACGAACCACTACTAATAAAATAAATTCAAAATGTTTAATGGTAAAGGTCATAAAATCACCTATATATAATCTATCAGATTTTTGCAAATCGTTGTAAGAAATTCAACCATACTGCCCATAATCCATGAACCAAATAACATCATGATTAAAAAAATAGCCAACAGTTTCGGGACAAAAGTCAAAGTCTGTTCTTGAATGGATGTGACGGTTTGAAACACACTGATAATCAAACCAACAACCAAAGACACCAATAAAAGCGGTGCCGACACTTTTATGATAAGCCAAATCGCTTCCCTGACAATATCAAGAGCAGTTAATTCATCCATATGTTCCCTCATTCCTGTTTATATTTTTTGTACAGATAGTAAATCGTTGTGCGTATGCACAAGCTTGCCGTGTCAAACGGTTCCTGTTTCGACTGCTTCCCTATTTGAACGTTTCTATTACCGATCCGATGATCAGATTCCACCCGTCCGCCAAAATAAATAATAATATCTTAAACGGCATAGAAATTGTTGTAGGCGGCAGCATCATCATACCCATTGACATTAATGTTGACGCAATCACCATATCCAAAACGATAAAAGGAAGATATATCAAAAAACCAATAATAAACGCAATTCGCAGCTCGCTGATCATAAATGCGGGAATCAGTACGGAAGTCGGAATATCTGTTTCGTTCTCAATCACCGTTTCATTTCCTGAAATACGCATAAACAAATCCACATCCTTGCGGTCTGCCTGCTTCAGCATAAACTCCCGTATCGGCGCTAATCCCGTTTCGATTGCTTTTTCCTGTGTGATTTCGCCGTTCTGAAACGGCTGGACTGCCTCCGTATTGACCTTTGCGATTACCGGTGACATGATAAAAAAAGTTAAAAACAATGCCAAACCAACCAATACCTGATTCGGGGGCGTCGTCTGTGTTCCTAATGCGGAACGTACAAAATGAAGTACAACGATAATTCTCGTAAAAGAAGTCACCATAATGAGAAGCGACGGAGCAAGAGATAACACAGTTAAAACAAGCATCATCTGCAAACTGGCTGATAAGCTTGTGTCGCCCTGTGTAGAATTAATATTCAGCCGAAAATCTCCCGGTGCTTCCGCTTCCGTACTTCCGCCGATCTCATCCGCAGGGGCAGCGGATATTAACGTACTACAAAAAAAGGTTACCATACACAGTACCGCTAACAAACATATTACCCCAGCGATCTTTAATAACAATGTCCTGCGTGTTCTCATGAATACCAACCTTTTCTGTTTTGTATTATTCCCAAAGAGTTTTTATTTCTTTCTCCGCGTCTTTGACGCTGTCTTTGACGCTATTTTTGATGTCAGCTTCTCAAATAATTCTTTAAACGCAACCGGCTGTTCTGCCTCCGTTTCCTCAATAGAAAGCTGATCTTCGGAAAGCTCTGTCAGAAAATGAATACTATCTTTTGAAACACTGATTGCATAAAATTTATTCCCTAACTTGATAATTTGTATATACTTATTTGGTGCAATCTTAAACGTTTCAAATACTTTAATATTTTTCGACTGCGTTTGCACCATACCTGACTTCCCAATAAAGCGAGTAGTAAAGTATGTAGCCACTAAAACAAAGACAAATATAATAATTATCAAAAGCAACTGCAGTAGATTTCTTACAAACCCTGATGCATTCGATGCTTCCATTATTACAGAAATGATTGTCATTTAGCCGATTACCTTTTTAACAGCTTCCAAAACACGTTCCGGCTGAAAGGGTTTTACGATAAAATCTTTTGCTCCCGATTGAATCGACTCAATAACCATTGCCTGCTGACCCATAGCAGAACACATAATGATATTGGCTGCTGCATCGCCTTCTTTAATTTTTTTCAATGCCTGTATTCCATCCATCTCCGGCATAGTAATATCCATTAACACCAAATCGGGCTTCAGCTCAATAAACTTTTCAACCGCCTTTGCCCCATTTTCTGCTTCTCCGGCGACGGTATATCCGTTTTTTGTTAGAATATCTTTGATCATCACCCTCATAAAAGCTGCATCGTCGCATATTAAAACACTCTTTGCCATTTTGTTCTCTCCTTCTGCTTTCTACATTCAATCTTTAATTATTTCCGTAACCCGTATACCAAAATTCTCTTCAATTACTACTACTTCACCTTTTGCCACAAATTTACCGTTCACCAAAACATCAATCGGCTCTCCGGCAAGCTTATTTAACTCAATAATTGTTCCCGGTGAAAAATCCAATATATCATGAATGGACTTGCTGGTTCGTCCCAGCTCAACTGTAACCTCAAGAGGTACATCCATAATTAAATCAATATTTTCCGGTGCAATTCCCGTCAAATTCATATTCGGTGCAAAATTCTGGAATTGTGCCGCTTGTATATTCAAATCTTTCGGCGGCTGAGTCATATTATACATCGGTGCATTCGCCCCCCCCATCATCGGCTGCTGCATTCCCTGATCCATTGGCTCCTGCGGTGGCGACATTGCTGTCTGTGCCTGCTCAGGCGGCGGAACCGCAGCCTGTTCCTGCTGCTGTACCGGCTCGGGTGACGCCGGTTCCTCCGAAACTCCACCTATCATATCGGAAAACCGCTGATAAACCAGCTTGGCAAAATCAACCGGATACAACTGCATTATCTTACTGTCTACTAAATCTCCGATTTCCATACGGAATGCTGCCTGAACAAATGTCTGACCTGCCATATCTTTTAATTCTTCTTCTACCGCACCTGTAAAATCTATCAAGTCAGCAACCGGAGGACTGATATCTACTTTTTCATTTATCATTGAGGACATTGATGTGGATGCCGACCCCATCATCTGGTTCATCGCCTCACAGATTGCGCTTAAATGCAAATCGGTGATTTCCTGGTCGGTAGCCGTTCCGTCACCGCCCATCATTAAATCGGTAATTACTTTTACATCATGCTCCTTTAGTATTAAAATATTTTTTCCTTTTAGACCGGCTTGATACGAAATATAAATAAATACGCATGGTGCGTCATATTGTTCCGACAAGTTATCTAAATTTACAAAGGATATTTCAGGGGTAGTAATGGTAACACGGTCATTCACCAATATTGATAGTGTCGTCGCCGCTGTTCCCATACTTATATTGGATATTTCGCCTAATGCATCGCATTCCGCATCCGACAACGGTGCTTCCTCATCTGCTGTCGCAGATACAGCCGGGGGGTCAGCAGGTGTACTTTCTTCTGTTGTCTCACCCATGTTTCCAAGCAACGCATTGATCTCTTCTTGGGACAACATTCCATCCATAAGATACTTACTCCTCTCTGTACACTTTTTTTATCTTTACTGCATTGTAATCCTGATATGAACCGGAAAGTGCGGAAAATTTTTTCAGATTGCCGACAAAAACATCCAAGTCCTCCTCAACTCTCGTATCCAGCTTTATAATATCTCCCGGTTGCAAATACATAAAATCATTAACGGATATAACGCTTCTTCCTAAGATTGCCCGAATCGGTATCTTAGCTTTTGCAATAGACTGTTCCATAATCTCATGGTACATACTATCATCTTTTACCTGTATTGTCGAGTACCAATATTTCGTATTCAGCTTTTCAATCACCGGTTCTACAACTGTGTAGGGGATACATACATTCATCAATCCTTCTACGTTACCGATTTTAATATTCATCGTTACAATCGACGTCATCTCGGACGGCGAAACAAACTGTGCAAACTGTGAATTCGTTTCGATTCTTTCTAACGTCGGAGAAACCACCTGAACACTCTGCCAAGGTTCAATCAGTAGATTGGTACAGGTGACCATAATTCTTTCTAAAATAATTAATTCAATTTCCGTAAACTCTCTCTGCTTCTCCAGAGGATATCCTCCTCCTCCAAGCATACGATCTACAATCGCAAATCCAAGGCTGCTGGATAATTCCAAAATCACATTTCCCTCCAAGGGATGAAAATTAATCAATCCGAGTAATACCGGATTTGACATGGAATTGGAAAATTCCTGATACGTCACCGCTTCGGAGTGCATCACTTCCACCTGGACATTTTTTCGCAGATATACCGGAAAATGAGTAGAAAGCAATCTTGCATAATGTTCAAATATAAACACCAAAGTCCGTAAATGTTCTTTTGAGAACTTAGAAGGACGTGCAAAATCATAGTCTTTTACGGTTACGGACGCTGCTTCCGGTTCTTCGTCGGGATCAAACTCACCGCTGCTTAAGGCGGAAAGCAAATTGTCTATTTCGCCCTGGGATAAAACATCCCCCATATAGTCTCACCTCACATCTTACGCATTATTCTTAAAAACGATTCTCATATTATTTTACCGCTGTTTCATATTATAACATACCTATAAATATTGATAAAGCTTTTTTTATAAATCAAGGACAAAACTATCACTATAAAAGGGATTCTTTCGGCAATTATTGTGTGATAGCGTTTCCCACCGGCTAACCCCTGTAATTACTGTACAATAGCACTTTCTGCAAGCCAACCCTTGCAATTACTGTGCAACAGCGTTTTCTGCAAGCCAACCCCTGCAACTATTGTGCAATAAAGCTTTCCAAGTTAACCCCTATGATGGATTCTGTTTTATATACTTCCTGTATTTTCGTCAAGGCTTCCTCCTGAAGCCCGATTCTTCCTTTTTCATTGACTTCCTTAATGGTATACTGACCGATTACCGATTCGAGAGCGTCCCATGCAAATGTCGGCTTCTCTGTCAGCGTCGTAATAATACTGCTTGAATCGTCTGCACCCTTATTTACCGACACGGAAAACTTTCCGATTTTAACAACATGAAGACTGTCATCGGTAGATTTCAAAGTAATTGTCCGATCCTGCTCCTCATTAAAATTCGGAATCGGCACCAACTCCAAGTCGTCTATTGAATAAGCTTCCTCTTCTTCGCTTCCGTCTGCACTTACTTCCAAATCAATGATACCTGCTATTTTACTGATCAGTGTATTGCTCTTATTAATGGATGATAACAACGAAAAAACAATAATAATCGTTAAAATAAGGTTAATCAATGACGATGCCATAATTACAATCGTTGTAATGTTTTTTTTCATGGTTTCCTCCCAAATTAGTTCATGGTATTTGAAAAATCAAATGTTGGTTCTATTTTAAACTCAATACGGCGGTTCCTTGCACGTCCGGCGGCTGTATTATTTGTTTCTACCGGCTCATACTCTCCTCTTCCGGCTGATTTCAGGTTTCTTATATTGTTTCTTTTCCCAAAATCCGTGTTTGATTTGAAGAATTCATAGACACTGTACGCTCTTGATTGAGATAACTCCATATTGTCACGGAATCGCACACCGGATATCGGAACATTATCCGTATGACCCTCAATCTGAATGATACCGTTCTGCCTGTACGGCAGCAGCATCCTTGCTATTTTTCTCAAAACCGGTCTTGCTTCTGTTTTGATCCGGTCCTCACCCACATCAAACAATATCGCACCCTTTAAGGAAATCTGTACATAGCGGTCATTTGCATCTGTGTTAATCTCCAATATATTTGAAATCCCCTGTTCTTGCGCCTGACCTTCCACCTTCTGCTCTAAGTCCTCTAACTGCGCTTTCTGTGCTTTTTTCAGCTCATCCTGCATTTGACCCAAGGACATATCCTCCCGGCTCGTATCTTCCGTATTTTCCGTATTCGGATTCGTCTGTGACTGTTCCCCGTCACTGGTGCTCTCCTGATCAAATTCTTTAAAAAAATCACTGATTGACACAAGCTGGTCGGTCCCGCTGTTCGGAAAATTTGCATCTCCGATAATCTGATCTCCTCTCGTTTCAAAGATACTGATACTATCCGAAAACGAAGTGATGAAAGCCTGGTATTTTGTCGCATCTACCGTTGACATGGAAAACAACAAAACAAAAAAGCACAACAATAAGTTCATCAAATCGGCAAATGTATTCATCCACGGGGCATTTCCGCCGCCGCCGGAATCCTCTTCCTGTTTTCTGCGGGCCATTATTCTTCACCACCTTGCTCCTTATCTCCGCCAAGCACTGCTTCTCTGACATTCGGCGCAAGGAATGATTTTAGTTTTTCTTCGATAACACGAGGGTTTTCTCCCGCCTGAATCGACAATATCCCTTCAATAACTACTTCCTTTAATATAACTTCCTGGCTGCTGATTGCTTTTAGCTTTGATGCAATCGGTAATGCAATCCAGTTTGCAATCATGGAACCATATAACGTGGTAATCAGGGCTATCGCCATATTCGGTCCGATGGAACCGGGATCATCCATCATTTTTAACATGTTAATCAAACCAATTAACGTACCGATCATACCCCAGGCAGGACCCATTGCCGATAATCCTTCCCAAAATCCGATAATCTTACTATGCCGTCTTTCCACACAGCCCAAATCTGTTTCCATAATACTCGAAACAAGTTCTTGATCCGTGCCGTCTACAATCAGCATAACACCTTTTTTAAAAAACTCGTCCTCAATACCTTCCGCCGCTTCTTCAAGCTGCAGCAGACCTTCTTTTCTGGCAATGTTCGCCAACTCAATAATTTTATGTATCACATCGCCCTCACTGCTAGTTTGCTTTTTTAAAATAATCCCCATTGATTTCCATGAATTAAGATAATCCTTGAAATCAGAGGCCATAGTAAGCATACATGTCAATGAGCCGCCTACCGTAATCAGAATGGAATTCAAATCATAAAAATTCGGTAAAGCCGACCATCCCTGATCACCTGACACAATACCGTATACGATAGCAACCGCACACCCTATTAAACCAATAATTGAAGCTAAATCCAATCCTTTGACACCACCTTAAAAACTAATATTCGTAAAAATATCTTTCCTATATGATTTTACTAGATTTTTAATCTCTTGTCTACTTTCTTTTGCAATTATTTTTTTCCCTGTTGTTAAAGTGATAACGGTATCAGGCGTTTCTTCTACGGATTCAATTAAATCTGCGTTAATCATAAGGGTCGTACCGTTTACCCTGGTTATGTCAATCACCAAATTCCCCCTTTACTCTGTAGTTAATAGCAAAAAAACAGGGACATGTTCACTTACTACGGCAACACTGCTCAGCAGTCATCAAAGCGATAAAAGAAAGATTGGCTGTAAGACATTTCCATGATTCCATGCCGTAGTACAAATGTCTCCTACTCCTATTATATGTCTAAATCAATTTTTGTTCAACAAAAACTTTACACATGCTTATTATTCTTTATAATATTCCATATTATGTAATAATCATTGTCTTTCCGGGCATTATTTTTTCTTTTTCATTCAACCCGCCGTTGAATTTTATACAGATTCAAATATCAGGTTATTGTAATTCATTTATATATCGTTCATAATAAAACCGGAGGTGACAACGATGCGTGACATATTATCAGGAAATATCGCCCGCTACAGGAAAGAACTGGGTTATACACAGGAAACCATTGCCGAGAAGCTCGGCGTAACATTTCAGGCTGTCAGCAAGTGGGAAACCGGACAAACGATTCCCGATACCACACTATTACCGCCGCTTGCCGGGATACTTGGAATAAGTATTGATAAACTGCTGGGGTATTCCGCTTTCCAAAGCGATATTTCTTACTATGAAGAAAATTATCAAAAGAACGAATATTATTGGGGAATCCAGCCCTCTATGATGTGCCTGAAGGTTTTGGAACTTCTGCCGCCGGTCAAACGATATAAATTGCTTGATGTCGGCTGCGGCGAAGGAAAGGATGCCGTATTTTTTGCCCGCTGCGGATATGATGTCAGTGCTTTTGATATTTCGGAGGCAGGATTGGAAAAAACGAAACGGCTTGCCGATTATGCGAAGGTTACTGTCAATACATTCCGGGCAAATATATGGGATTACCGTTTGGATGAACATGTTGATGTTATTTATTCCAGCGGGGTACTGCATTATATCAAACCGGAATTACGGGATGAAATTATGGCAGATTATAAAATGCACATTAATGAAAACGGAATCACGGCATTTCAGGTATTTGTCGAAAAGCCGTTTATTGCGGCGGCTCCGGAAAAGGAAGCACATTCTCATTATTGGAAATCCGGTCAGTTATCCTATTATTTTCATGACTGGTATTTTGAACATTGTACGGAAACGGTATTTGACTGCAATTCTTCCGGTATTCCTCACAAACATGCGGATAACCGTCTGTTTGCAAGAAATAACAGCACCGGTTAATCTCCTGATTGGATTTTGAAGCATTTTCTGTCCTCGGTTTTATCATTAGGGGACAGAAAACGCATGATTAAAGGACATTTTGAGTCAAAAATGCAATATTGTGATATATTTTTTATAAGGATAAGCAGCCTAAAAAATTTGAAATTCATTTTATGAGATCATTGTAAATCTCATATGGAATGGAAGGGAGGATTATTATTATGAAAAAGATTGTATCATTTATGTTGGCATTTGTCTTGATACTAAGTTCGTTTGCGGGAGGTGCATTTACAAAAAATGCGGGTGCGGCAAAAGAAAAGGAATTTCACTTTGTGATATCGGGAGGTGCCGCGACGATTACCGGTTACAGCGGCAGCGCTGTGGATTTGAAAATTCCGAATACGCTGGGCGGGGTACCGGTAAAAAGGATCAAAGCATTTGCCTTTTCGGGAAACCGCATCATGGAAAGCGTTACGCTTCCTAACAGTTTGGGAAATATTGAAGCAGGTGCGTTTGATGATTGCAAGGAATTTAACCGCTTTGCGGTCAATCAGGATCATCCGTATTTTTCATGTGCCGACGGGGTGCTGTTTAATAAAAGCAAGAGTATTCTCTGTTATTATCCGCCGGCAAAATCGGGCGAATACACGATTCCGAACGGCGTGACAACAATAGGGGCATTTGCGTTTTTTAACAGTCCCGGACTGACAAAGCTTAACATTCCGGACAGTGTGACACACATCAGAGAAAACGGAATTTTACAATGCTATAAGCTTACAGGCTTAACAATACCAAGCAGCGTCGTTATGATTGGTGACGTAAACTTTTCCGGACTCGATTCCCTGGAAAACCTGAATGTGGATGCAAATAATCCATACTATTCCAGTGACGGCGGGGTATTGTACAATAAAACAAAGTCTGTTCTTATCCGGTGTCCCGGCGGAAAATCCAATGAATACAAAATTCCGGACGGAGTGACGGCGATCCAGCCGAGAGCATTCTCCCTTTGTACTGAAATAATAAAAATAACGCTTCCGGATGGGTTGAGCAACATTGGAGAGGGTGCATTTTCCGATTGTTGGAAACTCAAAGAAATAAATATACCGGAGGGTGTACGGGAGGTTAAAGCGTATACGTTCAGCGGATGCAATAACGTCGGGAATTTCATTATTCCGGACAGTGTGCAGACGATTGGTGAATCCGCATTTTATTCCTGTTATGCCGCAAAAACGATTACGCTCGGAACAGGGGTAAAATCATTGGGAGATTATGCGTTTTCCGGTTGTGAGGGATTGACCTATATTAATCTTCCGAAAGGATTAAAAACCATTGGGGATAGTGCATTTGACGGATGTTTTTTACTGAAGTCCATTATGATACCGGATAGTGTGACTTCGATCGGAACCGAGGTATTCCGCTTAAACGATATCGGGGTAAGAATTATCATTCAATGCAATAAGGATTCCTATGCCAGAAAATATGCGGAAAATCATTTAATATCGTTTCAATTAATCGGTAAGACCATCCGGTACGAAGTAAAGTTTCATAAAAATTCCTCCCAGGCAGCCGGAGAGATGGAAAATCAAAAATTGGTATACGGAATGGTGAAAAACCTGACGAAGAATCAATTTAAAAGAAAAGGCTACACCTTTATGGGATGGAGTACAAAGAAAAACGGGAAAGGAAACTCCTATGAGAATAAGGAACCGGTTCAGACACTGACAGATATCAACGGAGCCACCGTACACCTTTATGCAAAATGGCTGAAGAATACCAAGGTGGGAAAGGTAAAAAATGTGAAACTAAGCAACCCCGCAAGAAAGTTACTCGGCGTTTCCTTTTCAAAAGTTCCCGGCGCAAAAGGATATAAGATTGTATATTCTACCAACAGGAAATTTAAAAAGGACAAGAAAACCTATACTACCAAAAAAATCATCAATGGAATTACCGTCCGTAAAAACAAAAAGACTTATTATGTGAAAGTACGCGCTTTTAAAAAACGTGCGGGAAAACGGATTTACAGTAAAAAGTTTTCTCCGGTTAAAAAGATTAAACTGCTGCGTTAGCCGGCACTTCCTGCCGGGAGCTGCCCGAAATGATTAACGGAAATCATTTCGGGCAGCTTTTTTGCCGTATTGTCATAGAAAAACCCTTGACTTATATTCTCATCTATGATAATATTATCAAAACTGATATTGTCATTAGGGAATAATCCAAAACAAATGGCAAAAAATAATAATCAGAAAGGAGCGATTCACTTTTCATTCATGAATGATAAAATGGTTACCTGTTTGTGCGACCCTGTCAAGGCAAAAATACTTTTTGAGGTTTTTGAAAAAAAGGAGGTCACAACAAAGCAAATATCAGAGAAACACAGTCAAATACCAAAAGCCACACTTTACCGTCACCTGAGTAAAATGCTGGCGGACGGAATCTTAAAGGTTGCCGGAGAAAACCAGATACGCGGTACGATTGAAAAAATATATGCGCTCGGTTTTGATTTTGAGGAAAATATCCAAACTATGGTAAAAACGAATGACGGTGAACTGTATATGCAGTTCTTTATGCAATACATGCTTGGTATTATGCACGAGTTCTTAGAATATACTTCGGGAACGGATATCAATCTTGCAGAGGACGGCACCGGCTTTACTATCACACCGGTTTATGCTACAAAGGACGAAATCACCGATGCACTCACGAAATGTTCCGAAATCATCCGGTCATTATATCATAATGAGCCGAATGAACAGCGTCAGCTTCACAATATCTGTATGATAACGACACCGCCGAAAAAACAGAAAAAAGACAGCATATCGTCCTTGGAGAGGGACAAATAAATACTACTACTAAACGAATGCAAGGAAGTGGATAGTGTGAAATAAAAAACATTTC
>DBDL01000064.1 GCA_002293545.1 Lachnoclostridium sp. UBA933
GCGATGGGATGGAGGGTCTATGACGATACAATATTTATATGAACAGAAGCTGCTTATTATGATACTGGCCGGATTATTTTTGCTGGGTGTTATAATCAAACTGTGCATCGGCAGGTGTTATCAAAATCTGATCTCTGCGGCAGAGGAGATGAACCAATCGGAACATAAGCTGATGAAAACGATTTTATTAAAGTTTGAAACATGTTATAAGTTAAAGTTAAATGTTACAAATGTGGACACGTTTATAGAAAAATACCTTCTCAGTTATCAGACAAAGGGGTTTTATTTATATACATGGGAGAATATCGGAACTTTATTATTGATTGTTACAATGGCGGTAAGTATTATCGGGGGAATCCTTGGGGTTTATTATGATATTTCACAGGTTGCTTTTTTTTCAACGATACTGAGCGGGTTTATATTCAGCGGACTATTTATTTTGATTGACAGCATGATCAATTTGACAATGAAAAAGAAAATTCTGAGGATACATATTAAGGATTATCTTGAAAATATATATCGGCCGAGATTGGAAAATGAAGTATTCCATCCGGAAGAAATGGAGAAATACCGTGATGAATATTTTATAAAAGAGAAAGATGAGGATAGTAAACCGCAGGAAGAGTTGGAGAAACTTGAGAAAGAGGTCGAATTCCATTTTGATTTATCAAAAGAGGAAAAAAAGGTACTGGAAGAAGTGTTAAACGAATATATTACATAAAATACGAAAGGATGTGAATGGCAGTGAAGCATGTTGCATTTGATTATTCTTTGGCAAAGAAGTTTATCAGTGACGCGGAAATACAATCCATGTTAGAAATCGCAAAGGCTGCAAAAGAAACACTGGTCACAAAAAAAGGAGCGGGAAATGATTTTCTGGGCTGGATTGATTTACCGGTTCATTATGACAAAGAGGAGTTTGGGAGGATAAAAAAAGCCGCCAAACGGATCCGGCAGGATTCGGAAGTATTCATTGTGATTGGTATCGGCGGATCATACTTAGGAGCAAGAGCTGCCATCGAGTTTTTAAGACATAGTTTTTATAACAGCGTGAGCAAGGACATACGAAAAACTCCCGAAATTTATTTTGCAGGAAATAACATCAGTACATCATATCTGGCGCAATTGATTGAAACGATTGGCGACAGGGATTTTTCCGTTAATATTATAAGCAAATCCGGGACAACAACCGAACCGGCAATTGCCTTCCGTATTTTTAAAGAGATATTGGAAAACAAATACGGAAAGGAAGAGGCAGGTAAGAGGATTTATGCGACAACAGATAAGGAAAAAGGGGCGCTTAAAAACCTTGCTGAAGAAGAAGGCTACGAAAGCTTTGTAGTACCGGATGATGTCGGAGGGCGTTTTTCCGTACTGACAGCGGTTGGCTTGCTGCCGATTGCCGTAAGCGGAGCTGACATAGAAGATTTGATGAGCGGCGCCCAGGCGATGCGGGAATTCTGTCTAAAGGATGGAACGGCAGACAATGATGCACTTCTATACGCCTCTATCCGTAATATTTTACTCCGAAAAGGTAAAAATGTGGAGGTGCTGGCTAATTATGAACCGTCTTTTCATTATGTAAGTGAGTGGTGGAAGCAATTATACGGAGAAAGTGAAGGAAAAGACCAAAAAGGCATTTTCCCGGCGGCTGTTGACTTAACAACCGATTTGCATTCGATGGGACAGTATATTCAGGACGGCGCGCGTATTTTATTTGAAACGGTTATGGAACTGGACAAACCGGCTTCGGAACTGGTGCTGAAAGAAGAACCGGTGGATTTGGACGGGCTGAATTATCTGTCGGGAAAAACAATAGATTTTATCAATAAAAATGCCATGAAGGGGACCCAGTTAGCTCATACGGACGGAAACGTGCCGAATCTTGTGATTCGGATACCGGAGCAGACGGAATTTTACTTGGGTGAATTATTTTATTTCTTTGAATACGCCTGCGGGGTGAGCGGGTATATCCTCGGTGTGAATCCATTTAATCAACCCGGTGTGGAAAGCTATAAGAAGAATATGTTTGCCCTTCTTGGAAAACCCGGATATGAGAATGAGAGAGAAGAATTGCTGAAAAGGCTGGCAACATGAAAATATTGTTTTGCAGATGGCATAGTCTTTGTGAACCGGATATGATTCAGGCATGGATTTCATTGGGGCATACTGTGATTGAGTTTAATGAGAATATTGATGATTTGGATTACGGAAGCGTATATCTGAATAAGCTGTCAAAATGGCTGCAGGAAACAGCGTATGATATTATTTTTTCGGTAGACTTTATTCCGGTTGCGGCAAGAGTGTGCAAAATATTTCATATCCGCTATGTTTCTTATTCGGTGGATTGCCCGGTCATGCAGTTTTATTCAAACGCCGTGAGCAGTGAATGGAACCGGATATTTATCTTTGACAAAGAAATGTATTATCAGTTCCGGCATAAAAATCCCGACCACATATTTTATCTGCCGTTAGCAGCTAATATAAATCACATGGAACGAATGTGCAGAAAGATCACATCGAGGGACAGGAAACGGTTTTCTGCGGAGGTATCCTTTATCGGATCGCTATACAAGGAGAAATGTCCCTACAATCATTTGAAGCTGCCCAAACAATTGAAAGGGTATCTGGATGGAGTGATTGAAGCACAGCTTAAAGTATACGGACGTAATTTCTTAGAAGAAGCATTGACGGATGAAGCGGTAGAGCTGTTTCGGAAACACACAAAAATGGCAGAGTACGGTCCGGATTATGATATGGATTACCGGGCGGTTATTGCACAGGAATTTCTTGGGGTAAAATGCTCGGAATTAGAACGTGTCCGTTTTATGGAAGGGATTTCAAAGGAGTATGATGTTGATTTTTATACCCAAAGCGATACAAGCAATATGCCGTCGGTTCATAATAGGGGAAGTGCGGAATCCAGAATAGAGATGCCCAGAATTTTTCATCTGAGCAAAATCAATCTCAATTTTACACTGAAGTCAATCCGAACCGGATTGCCGCAGCGTATATGGGATATTTTGGCGTGCGGAGGCTTTTTGCTGACAAATTATCAGCCGGAGCTTACGGATTATTTTGAAATCGGCGGGGATTTGGCGGTTTATGAAAGCTTAGAGGATTTGAAAGAAAAGATTGAATTTTATTTGAAGCACGAAGATATAAGAAGACAGATTGCGGAGAACGGGAATGCAAAAGTGAGGAAATATCATTCCTATAAGAAAAGGGTGGAGATGATTTTAAAAGTATTGGAGAGTGAAACGAACCAGCAGACGGGGTAGTGTCTGCCGGTTCGTTGGAATCATTGTTTATTCGCAGGTTACTTCATTAAAATAGCTGCCCGTTAAAATATTATCCGTAAAATCATTATTATTCATTGGCGTAGTTATCAAAGTAGCCCTGAATTAGTATAATAGGGGTTCCCTTATCACCGCTGCCGGAGGTTAAGTCACAAAGACTGCCTACTAAGTCGGTTATTCTGCGGGGTGTTGTTCCCAGACTCTCTTTTTGGGAGGTTTTTTTTGCTTTGATTTTTTCCCGCAGTTCTTCGTCCGAAAGATTAGAACTGTCCGCTATGTATTTAAGCTTCAATTCATTAGGAACGCCGCCCAGNNAATGTATTTCAGTTTCAGTTCATGGGGTACACCATTCAGACCGTCTGTAAAAGCGGGGGAAACAACGGGGTCCGCCAATTCCCATATCCCGGCTACCGGATCCTTGAATGCACCGTCGCCGTAAATCAATACCTCCAATTTTTTCCCCGTCTTTTCTAGCAGCTTGCTTTGTACATTATTTACAAATTCCTGACTATCACGCGGGAATAGCTTCAGGACGTTATCCGTCGAATAATTTGATCCCAATAACCCGTAGTCTTCATTGTAACCGCTGCCGTCAATACTTTTATTGATGATTTCATCCAGTGAATGAATCTTTTCGGCGCCGGCTTTTTTAATGATTTCTTTGGTTCGGAATCGGTCGTGAATATTAGAAACCAATACGTTTTTTGTATATTTTAAAATCGCTGTCGGGTTATTTGAAAAGATGATTTCTATTTTGTCCGATATATTTTTGTAATAATCTAAAATGTCCACGNNTATTCTTCGCTGGTAAATATACCGCGGTATTCTTCTTCCGTAAAGTCCTCTGAATACGGATTGATTCCCTTTTCATGGATTTTATTGAGGCTTGCTATGGGATTCCCGACTTCATCATTTGGATAATTCAATTGAACGTAACATTTTTTAACGCCTCTTGTAATGCCGTCTAAAATGAGTGAAAACCGGTTGCGGCTCAGCATGGGAAAAACGACTCCGACCTCATCCCCGAATTTAGCATGAATATCTTTTCCTACGGTATCCAGTGAAACAAAATTCCCCTGCGCTCTTGCCAATAAGCTTTCCGTTACGCCAACAATATCCCTATCATTTAAAGTGATGTTATCACTTTTGGAAACATTCAAAATTGATTCTACAACAATACTTTCTAAATCGTCGCCGGTTTTTATAATAGGAGCTCTGACACCCCGTGATACTGTACCAATATTCCTCATACGCGTCCTCCTTATGTTTTATTACTGTTTACGAATAATCTCACAGAGACTATTATAATATAAAACCGGCAATAAGTAAAAGATTTTTTGAACTTTTCGATGAACGGGACTCCGATAAACCCAAAACCCGATTCACCGATTCAATGAAAATGAAGTGCGTTTTAGGCGGAGAGTGATATTATGCCGATGCAGCATTTATATCTAGCGTGGATTAGCTTAAAGCAGGATTTACCACTGTTCCGATAAATAACGGCAAATTTGTTTCATTCTCAATGATTGCATATACAAAGGGTCTGTCAAATTTCATTTGTCTTGGCATACTTTGCCTTG
>DBDL01000205.1:0-1460 GCA_002293545.1 Lachnoclostridium sp. UBA933
GTTCGAATCCCCGATGCTTCATACTAATCTTTTGGAATAAGATTCAGAACCCCGTTGGGTTCTGAATCCCCGATGCTTCATATTTCGGATAACAAATCAAGGGAACATATCAATGATGCCGCAATCACATTTTTTATGTTCCTTTTTCATGTTTATCTTGTTATCCTCCGTAAAAAATGATACGATATCAGTATGTAAAAAAAGATAAGAAACGGAGGGAAGATTTCATGGAAATGAGGAAGATGGAAAAGCTCGGAATAGAAACTTCACTTTTGGGGTTTGGGTGTATGCGTTTCCCAACCTTGGAAAACGGTAAGATCGACAGGGAAATGACCGGACAGATGATAGACGAGGCGATTGCGCACGGCGTAAATTATTTTGATACGGCATGGTTTTATCATGCCGGCGAAAGTGAAGAGGCAATCGGAGAAATATTAAAAAAGAAAAACAGAGATTCTTTTTACCTTGCGACCAAATTACCGGTAGGCAATTTGAACAGTAAAGAAGAAGCGCGTCAAACCTTTGAGGAACAGTTGAAACGGTTGCAAATGGATACGATTGATTTTTATCTTCTGCATGGTATCGGCAGGGAAGGATATGATAAAGCAATAAAAATTGGTGCGCTTGATTTTTGTCTTGAACTGCAAAAGCAAGGAAAAATCAAGTATCTTGGTTTTTCTTTCCACGGACCGGGTGAAGAATTTGAATACATATTGAATGACCGTGACTGGGATTTTTGCCAAATCCAATTGAATTATATGGATACAGAAGAGCAGGCGGGAATCAAGGGTTATCATCTGACAGAAGAAAAAAATGTTCCCGTAATTATAATGGAACCGGTAAAGGGCGGTTCATTGGCGAATTTACCGGAGGAAATTCAAGAAATTTTTGCTGAGGTCAATAAGGGAGCAAGCTGTGCCTCAATTGCCATGCGGTATGTCGGCAGCTTGAAAAATGTCAAGGTTGTATTAAGCGGAATGTCGACAATGGGTCAGGTAAAGGATAATCTGAAAACATTTAAGAGCCTTAAACCATTGAATGAAAAAGAACAAAAAGCAGTACAGGCGGCCGCAGAAGCAATGAGAAAGCGCGTTTGCAATGGTTGTACAGATTGTAAGTATTGTATGCCTTGTCCGGCGGGAGTGGATATCCCAAGGAATTTTTATACATGGAATCAATATAATATTTATCTTAATCAAGGGTGGCTGGACTGGCAGTGGAAATATGCTGTGCCTGACTCCGAAAAAGGAGATAAGTGTACGGAATGCGGTGCTTGTGAACAAAAATGTCCGCAAAAGATTGCCATTCGGGAAGACTTAAAAAAGGCACAGAAACAGATTAATGAAGTGTTAGGCTTATCATAAATGAACCAAGTTGAGCACCCGCAATACATCAATGCATCAAGCATGTAATATTGACAATATACAGACAGGCTGTGACATATTCAGGACAGTTTCCGA